>NZ_JBELZM010000013.1:0-133717 GCF_040273735.1 Solibacillus sp.
CGAGATGGAAGGTTCTATCGGATAATTTTTATCCAGGCACTTGTCTCCAATTTATTGGAGACAGGTGCTTTTTTATGGAAACGAAAACCCCCTGCTATGCGGGGGGTTCTAAAGAGCTTTTAGCTATGGACAAAAAAAATACTCCAGTCGTACAATAAAATCAGGTCTGGTCAACCGATTACGTACGAAAGGAGCTCCAAAAATGGATAATAAAAGTTTAGCACATACAACATGGAATTGTAAGTATCACATCGTGTTTGCGCCAAAATACAGAAGAAGAATGATCTATGGAAAAATAAAAGCGGATATTGGTAAAATATTACGTCAACTGTGTGATAGAAAAGGCGTAGAAATTATTGAAGCCACGGCTTGTCCTGATCATATACATATGTTAGTGAGTATTCCGCCGAAGCTTAGTGTATCTGCGTTTGTTGGGTACCTCAAAGGAAAAAGTAGCCTAATGATATTCGATCGACATGCAAATTTGAAATATAAATATGGAAACAGGAAATTTTGGTGTCGAGGATATTATGTAGACACAGTAGGACGAAACAGAAAAGTCATTCAGGAATATATAAAAAATCAATTACAGGAAGATCTCCTGGAGGATCAAATGACGATGAAAGAATTCATTGACCCATTCACAGGTGAAGAATTAAATCGAAGAAAAAAATAAGTACACCGCTTTAGCGGTAGTCGGAAACGTAGTGCGGTTGGCAGACCTTTCAAAGCGTCTTTAGACGTGGGCCAGTAACCCAGCGTTTCACGCGCAGAGAAAACCACCAGTTCAACTGGTGGTTTTTATTATGTATTTAACCTATTTTCCTTGTCAATATTAATTAAAAGTTTTAAATTTAATCATTGTTCAGAAAATAAAGATTGTTTTTGCTGTTACTCTGTTATAATATAAAACTTATAAAAAAACTAGGAATTAATAGTGGAGGCATTTAGAATGAAAAAATTATTATCGATCGTTACATTATCAGCGCTCGTTTTAGCAGCATGTGGTGGCGACAAATCAGAGGAAAACGCAAGCGAGGCAAAGAATAAATTAGAGGAAATCCAGGCAGACGGAAAAATTCAAATCGGTCTTGAAGGAACATTCCCTCCATTCAGCTTCCATGATGAATCAGGTGCATTAACAGGCTTTGAATATGAAATTGCCGATCAAATCGCAAAAGATCTAGGTGTTGAAGCAGAATATGTTGAAACAAAATGGGATTCATTGATCGCAGGATTGGATACAGATAAATACGATTTTGTTATTAACAACGTATCGATTACAGATGAACGTAAAGAAAAGTACGACTTCTCGATTCCATATATGAAATCAGAAGCGGTAGTTGCAGTTCATACAGATAATACAGAAATTAAAGAGCCGGCTGACATGGACGGTAAAAAGTCATCTCAAACAATTACAAGTAACTTTGCCCGCGATGCAGAAGCGCTTGGTGCAGAAGTTGTTGCAACAAATGATCTGATGAGTTCAATCGAGCTTGTTGTACAAGGCCGCGCAGATGGAACAATCCATGACCGCGTGACATTCCTGACATACTTGCAGGAACAGCCGGACACGAAGTTGAAAGTGCTGGACGGTGCAATCAATTCAACTGATATCGCATTAATTTTAAATAAAGAAAACGATGAGTTCCGTGAGAAGTTAAATGAAATTATTAAAGAACGTACAGAAGACGGTACATTCGAAGCAATTTCAGAAAAATATTTCGGCGAAAATGTTATTTCAAACAACTAATGGAAAGGTCGTTTCGACGGCCTTTTTTACTTGGATTTAACGATAGAAAGGAGTGTTAGTGGATGAGTAGAGAAATGGATATTTTACTTAACTCGATTTGGCCGATTTTAAAAGCGGGACTTCTTGTTACCATTCCGCTATCGCTCATTGCCTTTGCCATTGCCTTAGTCATCGCGGTCTTGACGGCACTGGCTAGAATCTCAAACTACAAAGTATTACGCTGGATTTTCGGTACTTACGTCTGGGTATTTCGAGGAACACCCTTATTGGTGACATTGTTTATCGTATTCTTCGGTTTGCCGAAGCTGGGGATTACCCTCGATGCATGGACAGCGGCGATTATTACATTCTCACTGAATACGGGCGCCTATGCATCCGAATCGATTCGAGCTTCGATTTTGGCCATTCCAAAAGGACAATGGGAAGCAGCAGAATCTCTCGGTATGACGTATTGGCAAATGATGCGACGAGTTATCGCACCGCAGACTGTCCGAATTTCATTGCCGTCAGTGGCCAATGATTTTATCGATTTAGTGAAAGGCACATCTTTAGTAGCGAGTATCACACTGGCGGACTTATTCATGGTCGGGCAGCAAATTACAGCAAGAACATATGAGCCGCTTATGATTTATTCACTTTGTGCGGTCATCTATTTAATCTTCATTAGTATACTGATGGTCATTCAAAGCCGCCTGGAAAAATACGCATCGAAGTATGTATAAGAGTGTCAGGTGGAGCGCCAGAGGGAGGGCTTATTATCGTACAATTTCAGCAGATGTCGAAGTTCTTTGGTGAGAACGAGGCATTAAAGAATATCAATTTAACATTTCATGAAGGCGAAACAACGGTTATTTTAGGTCCATCCGGTTCAGGGAAATCGACGCTGCTGCGCTGTATCAATCTATTGGAGCGACCTGAAAAAGGAGTTTTGACAGTCGGCAACCAGACAGTTGAACTGAACAAACCGATCTCTCAGAAGAACCTGCTTTCGATTCGCCAAAATACGGCGATGGTATTCCAAAGCTTCAATCTGTTCCCGCATATGAAAGTGCTTGAAAATGTGATGGAAGGGCCGGTTACCGTCTTAAGGAAAGACAAAGGGGCTGCAAGACAAAAGGCGCAGCAATTATTGGAGAAGGTTGGCCTGAGTCATAAAACAGATCAGTACCCATCGCAATTATCCGGAGGGCAACAGCAGCGTGTCGCCATCGCAAGAGCATTGGCAATGGAGCCGCAGTTTTTACTGTTCGATGAGCCGACGAGTGCACTGGATCCCGAGCTTGAAGGGGAAGTGCTGAAGGTGCTGAAAAATTTGGCAGAAGAAGGCAAGTCGATGATTATCGTGACGCACAACTTGAATTTTGCGCGCGAAGTGGCAGACCGGATTTTATTTCTGGAAAACGGTGAAATCGGCTATGACGGCGTAACCGAAAACTTCTTTACAGCAAACAACAACGAACGGATTCAACAATTTATAAAATCTATGCAATTTATCTGACTAGGGGGATTCAACATGACAACAGAGAAAACAAATGTAGAGAGCTTTGATTTAGACCATACGAAAGTAGTGGCGCCTTATGTACGACTTGCCGGTACGAAAACAGGCGCGAAAGGCGACGTCGTAACAAAATACGATATCCGTTTCAAACAGCCGAACAAGGCACATATGGAAATGCCGTCATTACACTCTTTAGAGCATTTAATGGCAGACCGTATCCGCAATCATAGTGGAGATGTCGTTGATTTATCGCCAATGGGCTGTCAAACAGGCTTCTACTTGGCATTACTCAACTACAATGACTATGACGGCGTATTAACGATTATTGAAAATACGTTGAAAGATGTGCTGAAGGCAGAATCCGTACCAGCATGTAATGAAGTACAATGCGGCTGGGCAGCAAGCCATAGCTTAGAAGGCGCAAAAGCATTAGCTGAAGAATTTTTAGCAGGCCGCGCTGAGTGGCATGTCGTTTTCGGAGAATAATAGATGAAGTTAGTCTTCTGTGAGGGGATTCTCGCAGAAGGCTTTTTTATTGGAGCAATTGTTTTAAAAGTTCCTGTAATTAGGTTATTAATTAACTAAAGTAACTAAAAGGAGAATTTGAATGAACAATATCTCAACGACGACATTAACGATGAAAAGAGAATTTACTGTAAAGCCTGAAAAAGTGTTTGACGCATGGCTGAATCCTTTGATGATGAAAAAGTGGTTCTTTACATTGGAAGGGACGAACAAGGTCGCACAAAATGACTCGAAAGTAGGGGGCAGCTGGGAGATTGTCGACCACCGTGGTGGAAAAGACTACCGGGCAATCGGCGAGTACAGTGAAATCGATTCACCTGAAAAAATCGTGTTCACTTTTAAGATGCCGCAATTCAGCGAACTGGAAGATACGATCACAGTGGAGCTGAAAGAGTTGGGACAAGGCAGTGAAATGACGTTCACCCAACTGATTCATGTTGAAAATGAAGAACAATGGACAGATGCTGACATCGCAAAAGCTCTCGATGACATGCGAGAAGGTACGGAACAAGGCTGGAATTTAATGTTCATGGGTCTGAAGGAATTAGTCGAGATCGGAAAAGTAAGCTATCAAGGTTAAGTAGAATTAGACACCGGGTGGGGGCATGATCATCCATTCGGTGTTTTTGATGTTCTAATAAAGTAGTG
Organism: Solibacillus sp.; assembly: GCF_040273735.1. Classification (NCBI taxonomy): domain Bacteria; kingdom Bacillati; phylum Bacillota; class Bacilli; order Caryophanales; family Caryophanaceae; genus Solibacillus; species Solibacillus sp. Next base: position 4,425 of record NZ_JBELZM010000013.1, read on the forward strand.
AATTGTTCTAATATATCTTTAAAAGTTCTAATAAAAGTGTGATCTTCTAATATAAGTAATAGGTGTGCTAATAAGTCCTGAACTTGTTCTAATATCGCTCTCAGAAGTTCTAATAACCTCCCCAAATGTTCTAATATGTGTTCCAACTCTTCTAATAAGATCTCACATCGTCACGAAACAACTTAAAATACAATGCTTCCACTCAAAAAAGCGTCCGCCTATCCAAGTTATTCTAATAAACCCCGTCAATGTTCTAATAACAAAGGTAACTCTTCTAATATCTCTACTAAATCTTCTAATAAAAATTAGTCACTCATGCAGAAAGTCCAAAAAGTAGTAACCCCTCCAACCTATGAATTTCAGGAATGTAACGTATTCTTTTTCACTATTTTATTTAGTAAAGGGAAAAAAACGAAAGGCTCTTCGAATTAGGAGATGCCTTTTTATAGGTAGAAAAATTCGCGAAAAAGGTTAAAATAGGCTAAATTGAAGTGGTGCAAATTTAATTTGATTTGAGAAGGGGAAGGGTACGATGAAAAGTGCAAAACCATTTTTAATGTTTCAAGGCGGCGTTGCTGAAGAAGCAATGAACTTCTATACATCAGTTATAGAGGACGCGGAAATTACGAGCATTATCCGCTATGGGGCAAATGAAGGCGGAGACGAAGGAAAAGTCATGCAAGCTACTTTTTCGATAAAAGGTCAGGAATTTATGTGCATTGACAGTAATATAAAACATGAATTTGACTTCACACCGTCATTCTCTATTTTTATTACATGTGATACGGAAGAGGAAGCCGACCATCTGTATGAAAAACTGCTTGAAGGCGGACATCCGTTAATGCCAATCGGGGATTACGGTTTCAGCAAGAAATTCGGCTGGCTAAATGACCGCTACGGCGTGTCATGGCAGATCAATTTAGCTTAATAAAAGGTGCCGGGTGTCTGGACCGATACCCGGCGCTTCATTTTCTAATAAAGGGTTGAATTGTTCTAATATATTTTAATATCTTCTAATAAAAGTGAAATTTTCTAATATAAGTGTCGGTTGTTCTAATAAGTATGCGAATTGTTCTAATATCATCCGCAGTTCTTCAAATATCTTACCTAGAAGTTCTAATAACCGCTCCAACTCTTCTAATAAAATCGATAAGCCGGTGGAAAAAATTCTCCATTATTAATTTGTTCTAATAAAGTCCTCAAAAGTTCTAATATCTGCTCCAGCTCTTCTAATAAAATCAATATATCTGTATAAAAAATCTTCTAGCAATAAGTTGTTCTAATAAAGTACGCGGAAGTTCTAATATCCCGCCCCGAAGTTCTAATAACCACCCGAACTTTTCTAAAAAAAAACCTCTGCACACGCCGCCAGCTACTCAACCGGCATTCTGATAAAGCATCCCGCCAAACGCCCTGTTTCTCACCATAATCTTCAGTAAGCCATAGCCCAAAAGCGCACCGGCAAACGAACTCATCATAAATGCCGGGACAAAACCGAACAGCGCCGCTTCCTGTCCTAAAAATAAAATCGCAATCGGGTAAGTAGCCATCGCACCAAATAGCCCTGTCCCGATTACTTCACCTACCGCTGCAAACGCCAGTTTCTTCGTTTTCGCAAACAAAAATGCAGCTAAAAGTGCGCCAATCATACTGCCCGGATAAGCAAATATACTGCCTGTCCCCATCAAGTTTCTCAATGTCGACGTAAGAAATGCCTGTAACACCGCATACCATGGACCGAGCAATACCGCCGATACGACATTGGCAAAGTGCTGAATCGGAAATATTTTCGCAAAACCTAATGGGATATACACCATACTGCTGAGAATCGTTGTAATTGCTGCGATAATCGCGGAGTATGTAAGCTTTCTCGTTTTATTCATTTCTACCATCCTTTACAATAATTTTTGCAACAAAAAAAACCACTTTCAATTAAGAAAGTGGTATCGTAGCCTATACAAAAATATAAAATAGGGGGTCGACACTACTTTCCTACGCTAGTATTACCTAGATCAGGTGCAAAGGGTACTTCTCAGCCAAACAGGCGCCCCTAGTAGTTTTACGAGCAGATTATCTGCTTCCAGTATTAGGTTAATTTCACAATAATCATAACATGGCCGTTTCATTATGCAAACGCTTTTTTGAAATTTAATCCCTTTGACCGAGAAAAATTACTGCTCATACCCGCCGCCATAATTGCCGGGCTGGACCTGTTGCCAAGGGTTTGGCGGACCGATGAAAGTATTGGGTCTGACAGGAGCAACTGCCTGCGTCCATAAAGTTTCGTTCATTCCATAAGTGTGGGCCATAATATTCGCTGGTGTCAGCTTGAGCAGGTCGGAACCTAAAATGACTTCAGGAGTCGGAGCATTGAAAATGGCAAGCAGATGCGTGTTGTTTTGCGTAGCGACTTCGTAATGCCACCACCCTTGAGGAACGTTCGCCACTTGACCGGGGCTAATCGGAAAATGCATCAGCTGTTTCGTAAACGGATTCAAAATCGAAACAACTGCACTCCCCGTAATACAGTAAACAAGTTCCGCCGCATTTTGATGGTAGTGCGGTTCTATAACATTATTGGCGCTAAGATATATATCAAGCAACGATATATTATCAAGCGTATTTAACTGGTTGACACCAAGCAGATTGATAAAATTATGCTGGTCTTTAACGAACAGCGGGTTTTTATTAACATCGAATGTAAACTGCGGTTGCGCTGAAACATGATTCGAATTCAATCGTTCACCTCTTTTATTATTGTTGCTAAAATATGCAAAAATTTATCGGTGTGTGCCTATTGGATATGAACCATCCATCTAAAAATACACATATAACGCATTGATTAATGTGAAAATTAGAATAAACAGGGTAGCACCACATACAATAATTTCTGCAAAGTGGATGAACATAACTCTTTCATAACTCAATTCGGCTTTACGAAAACCAAAGAAATCCCCATGACTGATAATATAAATAAACGTACTCACGACCATTAAGGAAGACATTAAAAACGAAATCGTTGGTAAAGAAGTAACGTAGCGCGGGTTGCCTCCTGTTTCCATATAGAGCGGAATATCCAATCCCTTGCTCAACACAAAACTGACAATGACCATGATGTAGATAATAAGCGAAATATTAAAAGGGTGTTTGCGGTAATCGATCAGATCAAGCATCATTTTTGTCTTCCCTTTATACTCCCAGTCCTTATTGTCTTCTACTCTGTCACCTTTCAGCATGTAAATAATACCGGCTAATACAAGCCCTGAAAATAAATACCATTCCAACATTGTAAAAAACAGCATCCAGCTATAAAACGGTGCGATCACAAGCGGTAGAACAACGAGTCCGCTCAACCATTTATTAACTGGCTGATTGGCAATAAGCCATTCGTTTAAAGCATGCCGTTTATCTTTTGTATGTCCTTCTTCCGGTTCCCGGTAACTGAAGAATTGATTCATTACAAAAGTGCATCCTACCAGTACCAACCCGATTCCGAAAGAAAGATAAGAAGCTCTCGGATAAATTGTGACGCTATCATAATTAAGAATAATCCAGTTCCCGCTTAAGGCAGTGATCAATATCCCGGTAAGCATCATACACGAAGATAAGTTTCTCATCCGTACACCTCCAATTGTTCTATTCTACGTCGATAAGCTGGAAATAGTTTCAAAACGAAACAGGGGGAATATAAAAGCTTCTAATAACGACCTGCATCGTTCTAATAAACAAAAAAATGTTCTAATAAAAGTGGCGATGTTCCAATAAATCAGTGAGTTGTTCTAATAAACAGCCGACATCTTCAAATAAAGGACACCGATGATCTAATCACCCGTCAACATTTTCTAATAATCGTCCCAACTATTCTAATAAAATCACAAAACAAAAAAGCGATTGCACAAATAGAACCGTTTACTACTGTGCAGTCGCTTTTTTCATAATAAGCTGCAGTATTTCATTGGCGCAAATCGCATCCGCATCGGCTGTATGGTGCTTGAGAAGCGGGATGTTATACGTTTCGGCAATGACATTTAAATTATTTCTCGGACTGTCCAAATATTTCCGAGCAAGCAGCACAGTACAAGCAGCCGGATTCGTTGGGCGAATGCCATTTCGAAAAAACTCCAGCGCGAGAAAACTGTACCAGTCAAACCCGATATGGTGACTCACAATCGGCAAATCACCTAAAAAATCTTTAAAAGCGTGAATGACAGGGGAGATCGTTTGCTCATCTTTTACGCGTTCATTAGTAATCCCGTGAATATGAGAATTCTTGATTGGTTTTTCCGGATTCACAAACCGGTGAAAAAGAGCCACCGTTTCTCCGTTGCGTATTTTTAGTGCAGCTATTTCCACGATTTTATCGCCTCTAGCAGCAGAACCTCCTGTTGTTTCGATATCGACGACGACATATTCGGGTGCAGACTCCAGCAGTTCCACCATCTCCGCAACCTTTAAACGCGGGCTGTACGTTGTAATAAATTTTCTTAAATACTGCGCGGCAAGTTTCGTATTGTAGTAATGGCCATAACGTGTGCGGGCAATATAGCCGTGCAGTTCCAGATCATCAATTGCCTCTAACGGATAGCTTGCGGCCAATGCTTCATGTTTGGCAAAGCCCACAATCGAGCATGTAATCATGATGCGGATATGCAGCCGTTCGATGTTCATAAACTTCACCTCGTAATTGGAACGTTTGTTCTATAATTGAACCATATATGAAGTAAATAATAAATAAAAAAGCTGACCATAACCGGAAGATTCAGCAATGGTCAGCCTATCAATTACTCAGAAAACGGATTCGGCACTGATTGCAGACGCTCTTGGACTTTCTTCGCAACGACCGTTTTTCCTTTTGAAGGAACGGTATTTGGTATCGAAGATCTTGCTTCGAGGTCTTCCCAGAAATCCGCGTTTTTAATGCCTAACACTAACGGGTTGAACGTTGGGTTAAGCCCCAAACGTTTTTGCGTATCGTAATCTTTCAGTGCGGTTAAAGCCGTTTTCGAAAGCAGCACGATCGTAATGACGTTTACCCAGCCGAGCAGACCTACTCCTAAATCGGTAATCGCCCAAATAAGGGTAGCCGAATTCACTGCACCGAAAATAACCTGTTACAAGCGGGGGAACATTGAACGATTCCTGAACCGTTAAAGCGATCGTGTTTGCCTGTACAGTCGGCCATAAAATCCCGATAACGATAATTAAAATCGTCGCTGAAATAATTGAAAACCATTTTAAATTCAAGCCTTTGTAAATATAAAACGGTGTTCCGCACATTAACAGAGAATAATTTAATATTCAGGAAAAACGAATCAATTCCATAATCTTTTATGCAGTAATTCCATATTCCTATCGCTCTCTTATCCAAGAATGTTTTTCAGGCAAAATATTTACACAATGATATCTTTTCTACAGGTCAGTAATGAATTGATTAGACTACATAATAGAGTAGAGGAAGTTCATATTTATTCCTTTATTTGGATTTATTTAACGTTGTTTTCCTTATAAATTATTCAAAAATGCCGAATATTACTTCTTTAAATCAGCACTAAACCGAAACTTAGGTCTTTCTATTGGAAAGTTTAAATGTCTCTTGACGTTGTAAAATGTTAGGCCTATCATTGCTAATAGAATCAATTGATAATGATTATCATTATTGATTGTTGGTTCTAATAAGAAATCAAGCTGTATTTACATAACTGTAAACGAGAAAGGAAGTGTTGAAGTGAACTTTCAGGAGTTAAGAGGGAAAGTTGCACTTGTGACAGGTGGAGCCCAAGGAATTGGCGCAAGCCTTGTCAAAAGCTTGGCTACATTAGGAGTAAAAGTTGCTGTAATCGATTATAACGAGGAAAAATTGAGAAGCCATGTGAATGGTTTAATAGAGCAGGGCCACGAGGTTTTCGCATTTCCTGCAGATGTGGGAGATAGTAACGCCATTGATGCGGTTGTCGAGAAAGTGGAAAACAAAATCGGACCAATCGAAATGCTCGTCAATGTAGCAGGTACATTGGCTACAGGACCGGTCGAATCATTCACTGACCGTGACTGGGCAAGAATCTTTTCAATTAATACGACAGGTGTGTTTTATGTTTCAAGAGCGGCAAGCCGTTATATGATTCAAAGAAAAGCAGGTTCGATTGTAACAGTCGGATCCAATGCCGCTAGTGTACCGAGAATTTTTATGGCGGCCTATGCAGCATCAAAGGCGGCAACGGTCATGTTTACAAAATGTCTCGGTTTAGAGCTTGCAGAGCATAATATACGCTGCAATATCGTTTCCCCAGGGTCGACGGATACGGATATGCAGCGTTCGATGTGGTCCGATAATCATGGCGCTGAAGTAATGATTAAAGGAATGCCTGAAACGTATAAAGTAGGGATTCCGCTGAAAAAGATTGCACAACCGGACAATATTGTCGACGCGATTCTGTTTTTCCTATCCGATCACTCGAGTCATATTACGATGAGCAATCTTATCGTGGATGGCGGCGCGACGTTGGGAGCCAACTAAGTCTGTCTTTTGAATTCAGAATAGTGAAACGAAAAGGAGCGGTAATATGATAAGCAAACAAAAAGCAGTAATCGAACATGAACTTTTAGATGATTATGAAGTTGGTGACTTTTTCATAGAAACACCAAAAAGAGCGATTTTAGGCAAAGGTGTATTCATGCACGTGCCAGCGGGTGAACCATATCAAAACCAGATGGAAGGATTGTCCGATAGGGTGGCGAGCGCGTTGAAGAAGGCCAAAGAACAAGGACATCCACGACCCGTCGTAACGGGCGCTGTGCCATTTGATTACTATAAAAAAGCATGTTTACTTGTTCCGGAATCTATCGAAATCGCGCCATCATTGCAGCTGGAGGAAAGGGCAGTGTCCGGTTCAGCATCTGTTACTGTCAATCGGCTCATATCCAATCCATCACCAGAGCACTATAAGCAAGGTGTCATGCAAGGCATTGAAAGAATAAGAAGCGGCGAACTCGATAAAATTGTGCTGTCACGTTCACTGGAAGTAAGTCTCAATGAGCCGGTCGACCTTCCGCAGCTGTTACGTAATCTTGCGTATCAAAACAAACATGGATATACATTTGCAGCACCGATTGAATACGGAAATCAAAAGGCTTCGCTCATCGGGGCTAGTCCGGAGCTGCTTGTTTCAAGACAAGGGATGTACGCTATCGCGAATCCATTGGCCGGATCAAGACCTAGAAGTGAAAATCCGGTAGAGAACCAAAGACGTGAAGAGGAACTGCTTTCGTCTCCAAAGGATTTACATGAGCATGCGGTCGTAGTGGAAGCAGTCGTCAAGGGATTGCGTCCATTACTAAAAACAATCGAAGTTCCGGAAAAACCTTCAGTCGTTTATACGGAAACGATGATGCATCTTTCGACTGTCATTAAAGGAGAGCTCCTGAAAGCGGATATCTCATCGCTGGATTTAGCCATTGCCCTGCAGCCAACACCAGCTGTTTGTGGCGCACCAACGGAAAAGGCAAGACAGGCAATCACGAAAATTGAACCGTTTGACCGAGGTTTCTTTACAGGCACAATCGGTTGGTGTGATGCTGAAGGCGACGGGGAATGGGTTGTGACGATTCGCTGCGCAGAGGCAAATGGCGATTCATTACGATTATTTGCGGGAGCAGGCGTTGTGAGCGAATCGAAGCCTGAAGAAGAATTGGCTGAGACAGCTGCAAAATTCCAGACAATGCTTCGCGCAATGGGAATCGATACAGAGCAGCTGAAGGATATTTAACGACTAATTATGAAATACAACAGGGTTCACCAACAAAGAAAAGGAGTGATTTAGATGGCTATTCCAGCGATCTCATCATATAAAATGCCGAAAGAAAGCAATCTTCCAAAAAATAAAGTAGGTTGGAAAGTCGATCCGAACAAGTCTGTCCTACTTATTCATGATATGCAGCAATATTTCATCGATTACTATGAGAAGGATTCATCATTAGTTCGTGAAATGATCGTCAATATAAAAGCAATCAGAAAACAATGCGATGAACTTGGCATTCCAGTTGTCTATACGGCGCAATCAGGCAATCAGAACCCAGTAGAACGCGCATTACTGACTGATTTTTGGGGGACAGGACTAAAAGACGATCCGAACATTACAAAAGTAATCGATGAATTGGAACCAGGCAAGGCCGATATCGTATTGAAAAAATGGCGCTACAGTGCATTTAAGAAATCGAATTTACTGGAAATGATGAACAATCAAGGTCGAGATCAGTTAATCATTTGTGGGGTTTACGCCCATATCGGTTGCCTCATGACTGCTGGAGAGGCTTTCATGTCGGACATTAAGCCGTTTTTCATTGCCGATGCAGTAGCTGATTTTACACAAGATGAGCACGAAATGGCGATCAACTATGTGGCAGGACGCTGTGGGGCAGTTTATTCTACAGCACAAATTATGGATCAGCTAAAGCGTGAGGCATCTGCAGAAGCAGAGCTTGTATAAGAATGAACAGGTGGTGAAAATTTTCGCCGCCTGTTTTTTGCGTTCAAATGGAAGCAAGTTTTTTTGAAGAATAAACAGGGAATTGGTTACCGACAATGGTTTTAGACAAAAGGAGATGAAGTAGATGACAAATTCGGTGCCAAAGGAAGAAGGAATTGACCACAGCCTGAATCTTCTGAGAGAAGGCTATTTGTATATTTTAAATAGAAGACAAAGCTTTCATTCCGATCTGTTCGAAACACGATTGCTTGGAAAAAAGGCGGTCTGTATGGGCGGAAAAGAAGCGGCCGACCTTTTTTACGACAACAGTAAGTTTAAAAGAGCTGGCGTCGCACCAAACCGTGTTGCCGAAACATTATTCGGCAAAAAGGGTGTACAGACACTGGATGGCGATGCCCATAAGCACCGGAAAAAGATGTTTATGTCCATCATGTCCCCGGACCGACTAAAAAAACTGAATGAAATTGCCGCGAAGCAGTGGGATACAGCTTTAACTAAATGGCAGCAGATGGACGACGTTGTTCTTTATGAGGAAGCGCTGGAAATTATGTGCCGTACTGCCTGTGAGTGGGCGGGGGTACCGGTGGAAGAAAAGGACATGAAAAAGCTCGCCGACGATTTAAGAGCGATGTTCGAATCGGCAACGGCAATCGGACCATCGCACTGGGCTGGCAGACATGCAAGAAACCGGGTGGAAAAGTGGATGGGGAACCTCATCGACCAAGTACGCGAGGGGAAACTGAATCCCGAAGAATACACAGCACTGTATACATTTTCATGGCATCGTGATTTGGAAGGGAATCTCCTTGATCAGGAGGTCGCTTCCGTAGAAGTAATCAATATATTAAGACCGATTGTAGCGATTGCGGTCTATATTACTTTTTCAGCATTGGCTGCCCATCATTATCCGGAAGAGCGGAAGAAACTTCAATCCGGCAACGAAAAAAATGCACAGATGTTTGTGCAGGAGGTGCGCCGTTTTTATCCATTCTTCCCTTTTGCCGCTGCGGAAGTAAAAGCAGATTTTACATGGAAGGATTATACGTTTGAAAAGGGTACATTAACTTTATTGGATTTATACGGAACGAATCATGATACGAATATTTGGGGGAATCCCGAAGTATTTCAGCCGAGCCGTTTTGAAAACTGGGATGGCAGTCCGTTCAGCTTTATTCCGCAAGGTGGCGGCGATTACTATTTAGGCCATCGCTGTGCAGGGGAATGGGTGACAATTGAGATGATGAAAGTGAGTCTAGATTTCCTAGTTAATCAAATGACATACGATGTCCCGGAACAGGATTTAAGCTACAGCAAAGTAAGCATCCCAAGCTTGCCTAAAAGCAAAGTGATGATTAATAATGTTCAGCGAGTATAAGATGAATGGATTAAGCCTGTAACCTTTTATTCGGTTACAGGTTTTTTAACTGCTAATTCGTTAAACCAATTTTCGCATATGTCCCAACATTTTTCATGAAAAACGTTTCAATTTGTGCCCACTGAACGTGCGTTACGGTCTCCAAGGAATCCTCCAAACAGACAGCTGCACTGTAATCAGATGCAAGGAGAAAAGGAATGGTACGGGCTTTTACACGTGAGGCGGGGTGATGAATCGATCCATCTTGCCGAATCGTTGCCTCCATTAAAGAATCGTGTAAACCAAACCCTTTATATTTCCCGTAACTTTCCTTAGCAGTCCAGAGGGAATAGAAAGCTTCCTGTTCAAGAAGCTTATAGAGATGATTCTCCTCTTCGCTCCACAATGCTTGAAAGAGTGAGAAATCCCTTGTTACCTGCTGCTCCACATCAATTCCAACCGGAAAATCACTAATGGCACATGCCACATAACTTCCGGAATGGGAGAGATTGAAGTGAAGGTCTTGTCCTAGTTGGTATTTACCGTTTGAATCTTTAGTAAAGCGAACTTCCGATAATTCCTTTTCGTAAGTCGTCACCAACATCATCTTCGTTAGTAAATGAGCACAAACAGTTCGCAACTGATCTTCCGTTTTCCGCATGCGTCCAACACGCTCTACCACGTCGTTTTCCAAAAAGGGAAGATAACGTTGCCAATCAGTAGGCATCTCGTTGATTTTGCAATAGGCAATGGTTGTCATGCTTTTTCTCCCTTTAGAATAGTTTCCTGTTCTTTCGCAAATAAAGAACAGCCGAGTCCTGCCAGAAGCAGAACAACCGTAGCAACGAGGGCGTACTGATAAGAGAGGATCTCTGTAAAGTAGAGACCAGACAAGGTTAATGTCGTCGCTACAAGTGCAATTCCTACTGCAGCTCCAACGCGGTTAAGCATATTGTATAGCGTTGTCGCCTTGCTCATCTGACTTTTCGCTACATGATGAAAGGCGGAAAGTTGCGAACCGATTACACTATGTCCTAAACATATCCCAACAGCAAACATCAATCCGCGTAACAACCAAGGATTTGCTGAAGGACCAAGGATGGCGATACAGCAGAAAATCATTACTGAACCGATCAAACCGAGACGTACTGTAAGCAGCATTCCGAAACGCTTGGATGTTCGAGGCAGTAATTTGGATGCTACCATCAGTCCAAGGGCCTCGGTAAACGTAATGAGTGAGCTTTCCAGAGCAGAAGCTGAGTACGCGTACTGATACATGAGCGGGAACAGATACAGCATCCCCATCAAGGCGCCCATGGAACACATCGCGACAAGACTTGATGAAAGGAAAAGCGGTTGTTCATACAGACGTACATCCAGCAGCGGCTCTTTTATTTTTCGTTCATATACATAAAAACGGCTTAATAAAAATACGCCGACAATCGCACAAAAGACGACCGTAATGGAAACACCGTCCGATGCAATAAGGCTCAGTGTGAGCATTAACAGCGGCAGCCCGATTGCAATGAGCATATAGCCCCTCGTATCAAATGGTGCTTTATAGATTTTAAATTCAGTTAAGCCAAAAAGTCCGATCAGGACGATGATCATACCAAACGGAATATTAATGAAGAACGCCCAGTTCCATGATAAATACTCCGAAAAAAGTCCGCCCACTAAGGGGCCTATCGCCGGTGCAAAGGCGATAGGCAATACTAATGAACGCGACAGATTTTGTCTTTCCGGTGGAGAAAATGTCCGAAACAGCAGTGTCATGCTGACGGGTGTAATGATTCCTCCTGCCAGTCCCTGCAGCACGCGCGCTACAATAAGGGCCTGCAAGCTTCCCGCTAATCCGCAAAGAAGAGAGGCGAGTGTAAATAGACTGACTGAGAGTACATACATTCTCTTAACGCCGTACCGATTGCTTAAATAGCCGGCAGCAGGCAATGCAACAGCGATGCTGACAAGATAGCCGATATTAATGCCGTTCGTTGCCCCCGGCGTTACACCGAATTCAACGGCAATCGTAGGAAGTAGCACATTGACAATCGTTCCGTCGATTGAAACCATGAACATCGCCACTACATAGAGGGCGATGATGACTGCTCGCTGTGCTTTCATCCTAAAACACTACGCAGACTTTTTGGTCTCATATCCAGCCAATTTTCTTCTATATAGAGTTGGCATAATGGTTTTAACGCAGAGCCATATACGACCTCCCATCCGGCAGGGACAGGGATGACTGCTGGCCATATTGAGTGCTGTTCTTCCGCATTTCGCAAAACATAATATTCACGATCATTTTGTTCAAAAGGGTTAGACATACATTTTTTTCTCCTTTACTAAGTACTTGATTAGTGTTTGGCCGATTTCATTCAATGGGATGGACTGACACATATCTTTATGGCGACAGGCAATATCAATTTGAGTAAGCTCTCCTTTGATATACGGATTCCACGAAGCAACATCAACATCCGGGATCCAATCTGGCACAAGTGTAGATTTGTAAAATAAAGCATCGCCGTCATACGTTTCGTGCTGATGATTTTTCAGTAACTGAATCGAGTTTTTATATACTTCTTTTAAGCGCAGAAAGGTCGACTCATCTAATGTTGCAATTGCGCTGCCCTCTGCTTTTAGAGCATCCGTTACATATTCCTGTGTCACTTCCTCTTCTATTTCAGGTTCATACCCGGCTAGGGCAAGAAGTGCGACAAGTGCCTCCTGTTCTTCCGTCAGCTCCACTGGCGGGGTGAATGTAAACGGGTAGGCATCCATAATGCATAGAAGCGACAGTTCTTCTCCTTGGCGTTCCAGCTGGACAGCCATTTCCTGTACGACATTTCCGCCAAGTGACCATCCGAGTAAACGATAAGGTCCTTTTGGCTGAATTTCTTTGATGGCTTCAATATAGCCGTGCGCCATTTCAGTTAAAGAACCCGGAAGTTCACAGTCTTCGGCAATCCCTTTCGCTTGAATCCCGTATAGGGCAAATTCCGGCGGCAGATTTTTTAGCAGTCCTGCATAACACCAACTTAACCCCCCTGCTGGATGGACAGCAAAAATTGGTTGCTCCCCGCTGCGTAACGGCAGTACGGTGTTCAATGCCTGCGATTCCTTCCCTTTTTGCAGAATATGTGCGAGTCCGGATACAGTAGGTGTTTCAAATAAATGCCCGATTGCCAGCTCTTTACCGAATGCCTCGCGAATGCGTCCTATCAGCTGTACGGCTAATAACGAGTGGCCGCCAAGTTCGAAAAAGCTGTCCTCGGTGCCGACCTGTGGCAGATTCAGTACTTCGCAGAAAAGTTCGCAAAGCAATGTTTCCTGCGGTGTTTTCGGCAATACAAGTTCCTGCAATGTAATGACAGGTGCAGGGAGCTGCTTCGTATCCAGTTTTCCGTTGGCGGTAAGCGGCATCTGCTTCAGGCAAGTGATGCTTAAAGGAACCATATAGGCCGGCAGCGAACGGGAAACGAATTCTTTCAGCATTTGTTCGGTTACATCCTTGCCTTGATTCGGAACATAGTAGGCAGCCAAGCGGACATCTTCTTTTCGATCTTCTCTCGCAATGACAGCTGCCTGTGAGATATGCGGATGTTTCAGAAGCACTTGTTCAATCTCGCCAAGCTCAATGCGGAATCCTCGTATTTTCACTTGGTGGTCAATGCGTCCGATATAGTCCAGTTCGCCGTTTTTCGTCCAGCGGGCCAGATCGCCTGTACGGTACATCCGGCTTCCAGGAGCTCCATACGGGTTGGCGATAAAACGTTCTGCCGTTAAGGAAGCGCGGTTTAAATAGCCTTGTGCCAAGCCTTCTCCAGAAACATACATTTCGCCGACAACACCGGGAGGAACAGGTTTTAACTGCCCATCAAGGACGAAAATATTTAAATCAGGAATCGCCGTGCCGATCAGACTATTCGCCTGTGACTGGCTCAGTTCTTCATTTAAACTTAAGTAGCTGACATGGACAGTTGTTTCAGTAATGCCGTACATATTCACAAGGGTAGGTGCATCTGACGGATGTCGGTCATACCATTCCTGTAAACGCGTCAGGTTAAGTGCCTCCCCGCCAAAGACAATGTAGCGAAGTGCCAGTTGTTCGGACAGTTCGGAATGCTCTTTATCAACGGTCATGAGCTGATAGAAGGCAGATGGTGTCTGGTTCAGCACCGTAATTTTCTTGTCTGCAAGCAATGCCAAAAAGTCGATTGGCGAGCGGCTGACATTGTACGGGATAATTACGAGCTCACCGCCGTATAACAGGGCACCCCATATTTCCCATACGGAAAAGTCAAAGGCATAGGAATGGAACAGCGACCAGCGATCTTCTTCGTTAAAATGAAACCATTCATCTGTTGCATGAAGTAAGCGGATAACATTCTGGTTCGGAATAACCACACCTTTTGGGCGGCCTGTTGAACCGGAAGTATAGATAACATAGGCCGGATTCATTGGATGATTTTTATGATCCGTATTTTCAACAGGGAATGAAGTAAGCGAAAGCTCCTCTATTACAAGCACTTCCATCACAGGCGTCGCTTCTGCAGACGGCTTCAAGTCTTCTGTAGTGATTAAACAGCTCGGGTTTGAATCGTTTAAAATATAGTCAATTCGGTCTTGCGGATAAACCGAATCAATCGGCACATAGGCAGCGCCGGCTTTTAAAACAGCTAAAATACTGACAATCATATCGGTTGAACGCGGCATTAACAGTGCGACAAATGTTTCGGAGGTAACGCCTTTTTCCAGTAAAAGATGCGCTAACTGGTTCGCTTTCCGGTTCAAGTCGGTATAAGTAAGCTCTTCGTTTTCATTGCTGACAGCAATTCGTTCGGGATGCATTTCCACAATCGCTTCGAATTGTTCGGCAATCGTTTTTTGCTTGCTTACATGGCCTTTCGGATTCCAGTCGAGCAGGATTTTTTCCTGTTCCTTTTCCAACAGCACATCCAATTCTGAAATGGCAGGATTGTTCAGCGCCTGCTGCAGGACGATTACATAGCGTTCCATAAGAGCGGCAACTGTTTCTGCTTCATATAAATCCGTTCGGTATTCCACCTGCACTTCGATGCCATTAGGCTGCTCGGCTAAATATTCCTCACGCATCTCGATATTCAAATCGAATTTTGGCTGACCAACCGTATGCAGCTGAATGTCGGCATTTTGGCCTTCCATTACAAGTGATGGCTGAGGCGTATTCTGTAAGGCAAACATAATCTGGAAAATCGGGTGCTGTGAAGGGACACGAGTCGGTTTTAATGCTTCGACAATATGGTCAAAAGGAACATATTGGTGCTCCATTGCCTCAATCGATGTTTGTTTTACGCGTTCCATTAATTTTGTGAAACGAGGGTCCCCGGAAGTATCCGTCCGTATCGCCACCGTATTGATGAACATACCGACATTTGCCAGCAGTTCTTCCTGATCACGGCCCGCCATTGGACTACCGAGAATCAGATCTTCCCCTGCACCGAGCTTTGTCATGAGGGCTAAGAATCCGCTTTGTAGCACCATGTAAAGAGTTGCCTGTTTATCTTTGGCAAGCTGCTGCAATTGTCCGTGAAGCGCGGAATCGATTGTAAACGTCAATGTTTCGCTTGTTGGTTTCGCCTGCAATTGCCGCTTTCCATCACGGACAAGCTCAATTTCATCCGGGACATGCTTCAGTTTTTCCTTCCAATAAACGAGGTTGTCGTCTGTATATACACCGTGCATTTGCTGCCAAACCGCAAAGTCATGGTATTGAATCGTTAACGGCTCTAGCTCATGGCCTTCATAGGCAAGCTGCAGATCTTCAGTGAATGTTGCAAGTGACCAGCCATCCGCACTAATATGGTGGAATACAACGACCAATGTGTTCGTATTGATGAGCGTTACACGGAAACCGGGTTCCTGTTTCAAATCAAACGCATAGCGAGTGCACGCATTAATTTGAGCCGGCACCTCTTCTAGGCTCACTTCCTCAATCAGCACTTTCGGTGTATCCTCAACGATTTTCTGATAGGGCACCCCATCCACTGCAGGATAAACCGTACGTAAAATGGCATGTTTTTCTGCCACTTTACCAATGGATTTAATCAGTTTTAATACATCTATCGGCTGATCAAATTTATAAACAAGCGGAATATTATAAGAAGCACTTGATTCCTCCAGCTGCTGGATAAACCATAAACTGCGCTGTGCATGCGATAAAGGAATTTTTCCAACTTGCTGTCTGTCGATTACAGCGAGCGTCTTTTTCTTTGCTTTGTCCACTGCTTGTGCCAGCTCTTTTACAGTAGGCAATTTGAAAATGACGGAGATCGATAAATCGATAGCAAATGTTTTCCGTAATGCCAACAGCAGCTCGGTTGCGAGCAGGGAGTGCCCTCCTAGCTGGAAGAAGTTTTCATCGATTCCCACTGAATTGAGATTCAAAATAATTTCAAAGAACGTACAAATCGTTTCTTCTGTACGCGTTGTCGGTTTCGCTTTTGCAATAATCGAAACATGGGGCTGCGGCAGCACTTTCCGGTCGACTTTTCCGTTATTCGTTAATGGGAAGGCCTCCATGAAAACAAAATGGGCAGGTAACATATAATCCGGCAAACGTTCTCCTAGCTGCTGTCTGCATTGTTCCTCCGTTTCATTGCCAACGATATAGGCAACGATTCGTTTATGACCCGGCTGATCTTCACGGATCATCACAACGGCTTGTTCAATCGAAGTGATTTCTTCAAGCGCATTTTCGATTTCGCCTAATTCAATACGGAAGCCGCGAATTTTTACTTGGTGGTCGGCCCGGCTAACATAATGAAGGCTGCCATCCTCCTGCCACACAACTAAATCTCCTGTCCGGTACATGCGTTTTCCCGCTGCAAATGGATGTGCAACAAAGCGTTCAGCCGTTAAGGATGGACGATTATGATAACAGCGCGCCAGTCCGTCACCAGCAATATACAATTCTCCAACGACACCAAACGGAACGGGCTGAAGCATGGCATCGAGCACATAAATGTCTGTCCGGTCGATTGCAGTACCTAATGAAGGCGTAACTTGTGGACGAATTTCCGTGCAAGTTGACCAGATTGTTGTTTCGGTTGGCCCATACATATTGTGAACGGTTGCTCCTGCATCCAGTAGTTCCTGCGCAAGGCTTTTTGAAAGGGCTTCACCACCGACAAGTACAGTAAGTCCGTTCAGCGCATCTTTTGCGTACTGTACAATCATCTGCCAAACAGTCGGTGTAGCCTGCATGATGGAAATGTTTTGCTGCTGAATCAGCGACTGCATCACAACCGGATCTTGTACTTGTTCTTTTGTCGCCAGATGAATAGATGCCCCGTACAGCAACGGTAAATAAAGCTCCAATGCCGAAATATCGAAAGAAATCGTTGTAATCGCCAGTAAATTGTCCTTTTCAGATAAGGTAAATTGATGCTGCATCGCTTGTAAAAAGTTAACCAAGCTTGGCATTTCAACAACGACACCTTTTGGATTTCCCGTAGATCCGGACGTATAAATCATATAAGCTGTTTGTCCAATACAAGTGGCAATCGGTTCGTAAATTTGCTTCGAAGGGTGTAACGGCACAATCGGTGTTCCTTCTGCTATAAATGAAACCTCACCATTTACGAGCACAATTTTAGGACGAGCATCCTCAATCATATAAAGTAGCCGTTCTGCCGGATAAGTAGAATCCATTGGAATGTAGGCAGCACCTACCTTGAAGCAGGCAAGCATCGCTGCGACCATTTCAATCGAACGGTCCATGCAAATTCCGACAAAGTCTTCGAGCCCAATGTCATGCGCTTTCAGCTGATGGGCAATCCGGCCGACAAGCAGATCCAGTTCTGCATAGGAAATAGATGTATCATTCATCTGGACAGCGGTCGCACCAGGCATATTTTCCATCTGTTTTTTAAATAATTCATATACAGTGGCATTTTTCAGCTCACTGACAGGTCCTTGTTTTGCCATTACCATTGCCGCTTCTTCTTGCAATGGTATTGGCAATTTGAACAGCGGTGTTTTTACTTGATCTACCAATAACTCTAGCAATTGTAGGAAACGTGCTGCATGACGTTCCACTTCTGCCTGTTCATATAGATCCGAGTTGGCTACAAGATCAAACTGCATTCCATTTGGCGTGCTATAGAAATTGAAAGAAATATCTTCAACAGGCCCTGTCACAACTTTCTTGTGCTCTACCTCGACATTTCCGAACAGATAGTTTTCATAAAAAGGCATGAAATTAATTTCCGGACCATAAAGCTGGTCATCGGATGTCAGCCGCAAATCACGGCGTAGCTGTTCTTGACGGTACAATTGATGCTGCTTCATCTCCGTCATGAAGCGTTTCACGCTCATACATAGCTGTTCAAAAGTTTCCTCAGTTGTGAACGTTGCACGCAAAGGCAAAACATTTACTCGTGTACTTGGTACTGACAGTGACTTATGACCAAAACGGTTCATCATCGGAATGCCGACAATCACATCCTCTGCCTGTGACATCCGTTTTGTGTAGGCAATAACTGCTGCAGTAACGACTTCCTGTATGTTGACGTGCAGCTGCTTACTGTATGTTTCTAATTTCGTCCATGTAGTGGCAGAAAGGGAAGAGGGGTGCAAAATAATCTGTCCCATTCGACCACTCTTTTTTCTGCTGAGCGAAATGACTTCGGTTTCTTGCATTTTGGATAACCAGTAGGCAGCGTCCGCCGTTGCCTTTTCGGAAGTTCTGTACTTCACTTCCTGCTCCACCATCTGAACATAGTCACCAAACTGCTTTGTAAATGATTCATGATGAAGCAAAGCCGAATAGCGCTCGGAAATTTGCTGGAACAGTAACCGGAAACTATACGCATCACTGACAAGATGGTGAATGCGCAAATAAAGGAAATGTTCTTCGGCAGACATCGAAAATAAAATGACGCGTACAAAGTTGTCCTTTGTTAAATCAAGCAATGTTCCGACATCTTCCAGCATATGTTGAAACGCTTCACCCGTTGAACAACTAATCTGTTGAGAGTGAAACTGAACCGAAGAAGGGATTGTCTGGAAAAGTGAGCCTTCTTCCTCCGAACATTGGATATGTAGTCCAACCGCGCTCTCAATTGTGGCATCAACTGCCTGTAACAGCAGGGCGGAGTCGATCGGAGCCTGAATATGTAAGTACTCCGCTGTATTGTATAAAGGGCTTTCCGTTAAATGGTGGGCATACCAAATCCCTGCGGCAGCTTCAGTTAAAGGGAAACGTAATTCAGCCATTCGACTCAACCTCCGTAATCTGCCATCGATTGTTTGATCAGACGATGCCACCCGTAGATTGTTGGCTCATCGGCAAGCTGTATGAATGTAAGTGCGAAGCCTTTTTTGCGGAGTTCTTCAACGATTGTCATCATCGTGATGGAATCGATTCCGACATCCAGTAGATAATCTTCATCCGCAATCGTATCAATCGGTTCTGTCACATATTGAGCAACAAGTTCGCGCAGCTGTTCCATTGTAAAATTAGTTTGAGTTGTCATATTATCAACCTTCTTTTCTTAATATTCAGTATTTTAACGTTGTAATTGCTGTTCAAGTAAAAGGCGCAAATCCTTTTTCGAAACTTTGCCTAGATGGGTCAGTGGAAATTGCTCTACAAATAAGATTTCATCCGGAATCTTATAAGTAGCCAGCCCACGCTCACGCAAGAATGACTTCAGCTGGCGTTTCGTTACATCCGCATTTCTTAGAATAATGAAGGCACAGCTTTTTTCACCCATATAGTAATCGGGCATCCCGACAATTGCCGCATCATGGACAGCAGGGTGGGCAAGCAGCATATTCTCCACTTCTTCCGCCGCAATTTTTTCCCCGCCGCGGTTAATTTGATCTTTTGCTCGGCCTTCTACGATTAAATAACCATTTTTCGTGCATCGGACAATATCACCAGTCCGGTAAAAACCATCTTTTGTGAACGCTTTTTCATTATGTTCAGGCGCTTTATAGTACCCTTGGATCGTATAAGGTCCACGAGTCAACAGATGTCCTGTCTCGCCAATCGGCAATTCCTGGTCTTCATCATCCACGATTTTCACCTCGTCATAAGGGGACATCGGGCGACCTTGCGTATGGATGACAATTTCATCAGGATCATCCAATTGTGTGTAATTGACCAGACCTTCCGCCATCCCGAATACTTGCTGCAGTTGACAATCAAATACAGGACGCACACGTTTCGCTGCTTCAGCACTGAATTTCGAGCCGCCAACAAGCATGACTTCCAAGCTCGATAAATCATCCGTATGATTCGGCCTCACATCCAGCCAATGCAGGGCAAGTGACGGAACAAGCGGCACCATTGTCACACGGTGCTTTTCAATAAGAGGGAATGCAACATCCGGACTAGGCGAAGGACTTAAAACGACTTTACCGCCAGCATAAAGGACCCCTAATATCCCCGGGGAACTCATCGGGTAATTATGAGAAACCGGTAGCACAACCAAAAATACCGTCTCTTCGGTCACCTGGCATTGTTCAACACTCAACTTAATCGTGTACATATATTCATCATGCGTTCTCGGAATCAGCTTGGAAATTCCTGTACTCCCGCCTGATAGCTGCATGAATGCTACTTCGCTCCCACTAACTTCAGGAAACTCGATAGATTGTGGACTGAATAGTGAATCAAATGATACAAACTCCTGCGCCTCGCCAAGAACGATGACATGCTCCAGCGAATGAACTGCGTGCTGAACTTCTCGCGCAAGACCGCGGTAGTCAAAGCCCCCAAAATGATCCATTACGATATAAGCCTTCGCTTCCGCAAATTCGCAGAAGTAGCGAATCTCATTGGAACGGTGAGAGGGAAGTGAAAAGACAGGCAGTGCACCAATCTTAAATAGGGCAAATACAATTTCCACATAACCCGCCACATTCGGAAGCTGTACAACGACACGATCCTCTTTCTGAATCCCAAGCAGTAAAAGACCGGCTGCCAACTGGTCCACACGCTCATTAAGCTGTGCATACGTAAGTGATCGTTTTTCATCCATAACCGCCACATTGTCAGCAAATTGACGAGCACGATCTTCCAGCATCTGGCCGAAAGTTAAACCTACCCAACAACCAGAATCCCGATAAAATTCAGCTCGATCAGCAGGCCACGGTGTAAATCCATTCAGCATGGCTGAAACCTCCTTTAATAAATCTTCAATTATCAACAAATCAATTAATGATATTGATAATCATTATCAATATGCTGTAACGGCTATGCTACGCCTTAAACGATTACTCGTCAACAATTGAAGGACAATTTAATCCAATTAGACCAATCGCTCTGGTTCTTTCGACTTTTTTTGAAAAGATTATATTAATAAGAATGGCCTTAAAGAGGGAGGCAAAAATATAAAACAGCGCACGTTAAGAGACATAAATTAACAAAAAATATATAGTAAAAACAAAGGGGGAGGAAAAATGAGAATTTTTGATGCGCATTTTCATATTATCGATTATCAGTTTCCGGTTATCGAAAGTCAGGGGTATATGCCGCCAAGCTATGACGTTGCAGCATATAGCGAGGAAACAAAAGATTTATCGATTCAAGGCGGGGCAATTGTTTCAGGGTCATTTCAAGGATTTGACCAGACATATTTACTGCATTCGCTAAAGCAGATGGGCCCGGCATTTTGCGGTGTCACCCAATTGCCGTATACGGTGTCAGACGAAGAAATTGAAGCATTGCACAAAAATGGTGTCAGGGCATTGCGTTTTAACATTAAACGCGGTGGCTCGGAAGATTTATCGAAGCTCGATTATTTTGCGAGACGTGTGCATGAACTAGTCGGCTGGCATAGCGAGTTGTATATTGATGCGAAAGAACTTCCAGAAATTACTGCAACGATCAAGAAATTACCGGCAATCTCCATCGATCATTTAGGGTTATCGGAAGAAGGGCAGCCTCATTTACTCAAGCTAGTAGATAAAGGGGTTCGTGTGAAAGCTACCGGTTTTGGCCGTGTAGAATTGAATGTACAAAAAGCACTGCGGGAGATTTACAGCATTAACCCGGATGCATTGATGTTCGGGACAGACTTGCCGTCGACCCGGGCAAAAAGACCATTTGAAGTTGCCGATATTACGCTGATTCAGCAACTTTTTGATGAGCAGGCCAGCGAAAAAATCTTATATACGAATGCGTCGCAATGGTATTTTGGAAAATAATAAAAATTAGTGGTAAATCTAACGAGTAGCGCCAAAATAATTATAGAGAGATAGTAACATTCATAGTAAGGATGTTTAAAAATAGCACAATATGGGTATTTTCCTTTCAATGTATTTAAAGAGGTGAATAAATGAAAGGGAAATATTTTTCAAATACTGTGTTTACAGTATCAGCAGTATTTATTTTACTTTGTGTTGTTTTTGGCAGTATGGCACCAGATGCCTTCAGTAATGTTGCTACATATTTATTTGGTTTGACAACCGACTATTTTGGATGGTTTTACTTACTCTCTGTTTTTATCATTATTGTATTTCTTTTAGTGATGGCTATTTCCAAGTACGGAAAAATCCGTTTAGGCGGAAAAGATGCACGACCGGAATTTAAGTTCCATACTTGGATTGCGCTATTATTTGCGGCGGGTCTTGGAATTGGGTTGGTATTCTGGGGTGTTGCCGAGCCGATGAGTCATTACTTTAATACACCATTTAACGATGTCCAGGCACAAACGACGGATGCGGCCCGTCTGGCAATGGGCTATGCTTTTTTCCACTGGGGAATTAGCCAATGGTCAGTATTTGCGATAATTGGATTAGTTATGGCCTATATGCAGTTCAACAAAAAAAGGGATTTATTAATATCAACGGCGTTAGAGCCTGTCACAGGAACAAATCGCGGCGTTAAAAATACAGTTGATATTCTGGCGGTCATTGCTACTGTAATGGGTGTTGCCACATCAATCGGCTTAGGTGTTTTGCAAACGAACGGTGGCTTAAATGCCGTCTTTAACACACCGATTTCGATTTGGGTACAGTTAGCAATTATAGGTGTAGTTTTCATTGGATATATGGCATCTTCTATAAGCGGTCTACAAAAGGGGATTCGTATATTAAGTAATGTAAACATGTACTTGGCCTTGATTTTACTAGTATTTGTTTTTGTTACAGGCCCTACAGTCTTCATATTGGAAAGCTTCGTTTTAGCAATCAGTGATTATATTACGAATTTCGTACAGTACAGCTTACGTTTGCAGCCGTATGCAGGGGGGACATGGGTGAAGGATTGGACAATCTTCTACTGGGCGTGGGCGATTGCCTGGTCACCTTTTGTCGGGTCATTCGTAGCGCGCGTATCGAGAGGACGTACAATCCGTGAATTTATTGTCGGCGTTTTAATCATTCCGCCGGTTATTTCTTGTTTCTGGATTGCAGTATTTGGCGGTTCAGCACTTTACTTTGATTTGAACAAAGGCACAACAATTGCGGAAGCAGTTGATACCGATTTGACTGTCGCCCTATTCCTTATGCTGGAGCAGCTTCCGTTAACAACAATCGCCTCGATTTTAGGGATTGTTTTAATTATAATTTTCCTTATTACATCGGGAGATACAGCGACGTTTATTATGGCTAGTATGACTGATAAAGGAACAATGAACCCTCACAATCGATTAAAGGTCATCTGGGGTGTTTTAATCGCTGCGATTGCGAGTGTACTATTGTTTTCAGGCGGGCTTGAAGCACTGCAAACAGCTTCACTCATATCAGCCCTTCCATTTACAGTCGTCATGCTCTTACTCATCGTCTCCTTCTTCAAAATGATCCGACATGAAGTCATTCCAATTACGAAGCGGGATGTCCGTCGTCATAAACGGATTATGGAGCATATTGAAAAAACTGAAAATCAAACAAAAAAATAAATGGTACTAAGTAAAAACGGGCACTGCTCACTCACAGGTGAGGCGGTGTCCGTTTTTTAGCAAACATTGTTATAAAGGATATATAGATATTTATTTTTTTAAAAAAAGTTTAATAACAAAGGAGGCGGGTAATTGTTAGGGGAACACCAAAACACAATCTAGGAGGAATTACAAAATGAGTGAAATTAATAACATTAACAAGAAACTTGAAGAATTATCTCCTGAAAAAAAAGATCAGATTTTAGAAAGCTTTTCAACGTTCAAAAGCTATTTGAACGACCAGCTTGCTAAAGGTGAACGACTAGGTTTGAGTGATGACATGTTGGCAAAAGGCGCCAAGTTTGTAGCTGATCATTTAGCTAAAAACGAAGAACCTCGAAACAGTGAAGAGAAAGTGCTACAGGAATTATGGAAAGTAGCAGATGAAAGCGAAAAGAAAGCATTAGCTAGTGTGCTAGTGAAAATGGTACAAGCAGATTAATTCTGTGAAATAGAATGCCCCTCATCATGATGTAACCGTGATGAGGGGCATTTCTTATGGTGCAGATTTCTATTTTTCTAGTTTAGTTTAGCTCATTCTAAATTTTGCGGCTATGTTGGCGCAAGTATTTTTCTACATCATTATAGAGACCGCCATGGTTTGCATATTTGACATAGTTTTTGACTGTCCGAAGCCATTCCAATGTGGAGGGCTGGACATTTTCGAGTGTTTGGAGAAAATCTTGGGTCGTTAAAGGTCGTTCAATACCGGTTGTTAAAATGTCTTCAATTATAAATTCTGAAGCAAGCTCCACCACGTTTTCAATGTCAGCCCCAGAGAAAAATTCGGTTTTGGAAGCAAGGAGCTGGGTATCGATATCCTCTGCAAATCTTCCTTTAATTTTCAGCTTAAAGATTTCTTCTCTTGCTTTAAAATCTGGCGGGGCGACAAAAATTAATCGATCAAATCGACCGGGACGTTTTAAGGCATTGTCTACATCCCATGGTGTGTTCGTTGCCGCCATGACAAGTATTTCTTCTGTACTCGAGTCTATTCCTTCCATCTCTGTCAAGAAAGTATCGATAAGGCCGCGGGTGTTGGAAGAAGATTTAGATCGGCTAAATCCGATCGTATCAACCTCATCAAAAAATAGAATACTCGGTTTCTGAGAACGCGCCTTATCAAAAATATCCCTCAAATTACGTTCACTTATCCCGATATAGGGATCCAAAATATCGGTAATCCGCACTGGGTAAAAATGGGCGTTACATTCTCCCGCAGTTGCCCGTGCAATAAATGTTTTGCCACACCCTGGTGGTCCATAAAACAGAATGCCGCCACCGATCTTTTTTCGGAACTTACTAAATAAACCCTTGTTGAAAAAAGGACTAATAATGCGTAGGTGAATGGTCTTTTTTAAATCTTCCAGGCCTGCCACATCTTCAAATTTTACATCCTCATGTGCCTGCTTTACTTTAGGAGGTATGGCATTGCCATGAATTACTTTTAACTTTGGCTGAAATGGCTTTGTTTTGTTAAGAGAAGGTGAATGACGATCAGTTTCCGCATTCATTTGGCTATCAGACGATGGTTTGGAAGGTGCTGTAATTTCTTCTTGCTTCAGATTTGAACTTATTTTTATTAATTCATTGACCATTTCGGTTTTTTCTTTTTCGTCAGTACAATAAGAAATGGCCGTGGAAAGTGAAGAAATTGCTTCATGATACCGATCGTTCTCAGCAAGTTCTATTCCAAGCCAATAATGTGCCTGTGGATCAGTAGGTCTTTGCACTACCATTTGCTGTAGCCATTTTATTTTTTCCTTTTCCATTATGTCCACCTACTTTTTTTCTGGAGGAGTTTTACGAATGGCAGAGCCAACCAAGTATAAGCAACAAAAAATAAATAGCCTGCAATCCAAATTATACTTAAAAGATTCAATCCGCTAAATTGGAGAAGAAGAAAGATACCGATACCTAGTATCCAAATCACAAATGGACCTCCTATTCGATCCATTAAACGAAGAGGAGCCAAAAAGTGATGGTTTTGAATATCTGTTTCTTCCAATATAGTCAGTAATTGTGGATCATCTGGTTTTAATAGAAAGGCTTGGCGATAATATTCTCTCGCTTCTTTTTCCTTATTCTGAAGGGTCGCATGTAAACCAAGTTGAATCAGTTTAGATAACTCGCTATCTCCGGAATTCATATAACGTTCTAACGCCTGAATTTGCTGCTGTTTTTTTTCCGTTATTGCTTCTAGGCGGAAGTAATTGCGGAGGACATGGTCATTTTCAGGATCCAATGCTAATGCTATATGAATAAGCTGTTTTGACTTATTTCTATGACCGAGCTTTTTCATTAAATACGCATAGCTCGCATGAATTTCGGCGTTATTAGGATTTAAGCGAAGTGCCTCTAGAAACGCCTCCTCTGATTTTTGGAATTTTTCCGTTTCCATATATAAATGCCCCAAAATAGATAAAACATTTTCACGAGCATAGCCTAATCTCATCGCCTCAACTAGCTGTTCTTCAGCTTCTTCATAAAAATTTAATTGATAATTGCTAAAGCCTAACATATACCAAATTCGCGCATTTTCAAGATGCTCATCTAAAATATCCTCTATAAATTTGATAACTTGTTCATAGCGGTTGATTTCATAATAATGTTCAATCATTTCAATGGACAGAGGTTGTTGTTCATTCAATCTTCACACCTACAATCAATAAGTTAAATTAATTCAGAGAGCATAATTAGCATAGTCTCGATTAGGGCGGAAATTATAACCCACAGGATTCCTTTTTTATATAAAACTTCTGTACCTCCACCAACTGCAAGATGCTCCTTAAACGGTTTTTTCATTGCCAAATAATAGATTACGTAACATATCACCCCGAATAATTTGGCGATATTGTCCATATTGGACAGACTGATGGCAATCGTTTGTTGAGCTATCGCATAAATAATAGCCATTTTTACGATAAAGAGTATGGTACTGACTGCGATTAAACCCTGGATATATTTTTTGTCCAAGCGTAGCCACTTTGCATTTTGAATTCCTAATACGGTAATCCCGATAATACCGCCGAAAAATGCAACCAAAAAAAGACCACCGATATTATAACTTTTTGTTGAGCTTGCCTCGTTTTCCAATAAGCTGGCAGAATATAAATCTCCTTGCATATTACAGCCTCCATATATTTAATTTTGTGCAACGGTCTTCTATTTTCTTGTAAGTATAAAGTAAGATTTCTAGTATTTGTATATTTTAATCGCAAAATGAGTTGTTAGTTTTAGTGTTTTCATATAAGTTGGGAAATTGGTCGTATGTGAATTTATGGTGTGAAATCCGAATCAATAGGTGAATATTCGAAAGCGATAAAGCAAACAGCATTTTAGAATCCATAGCGGTAATGCATTCAATTGCCCCTCGGTAGTACTTGCTATATCTATTTTCATTGTGCTGAATGTTTATAGTTTAAATGGATATTGAATTGTTCCACAATACAAATGGTATTCGCTGATTTTAAGGAAAAGACCGTGCAATTTTATATACCATTAAAATGAAACTTCCAAACATTGTAAGTTAACTGCGGCTAAAGGGCTGAGGTAAAGTAAGGGAGCTGGCCGATTTGCGCTTAATTTACCGAAAAAACCGAAACCCCATAACGGGATTCCGGTTTATAAAAATATTTCTATTCAGTAATAACAGATCATGTCCTGAATTTCGCCACAATACCTTGCAGCTCTTCAGCAAGATGGGCAAGGGAACCTGCTGCGGTATTCACTTCGGACATCGAGGCAAGCTGCTCCTCTGAAGCGGAGGCAACCGACACAGCATTGTCTGCCGTAGTTTCGGAAACCGCTGCCATCTGAAGTGATTGC
Organism: Solibacillus sp.; assembly: GCF_040273735.1. NCBI lineage: Bacteria > Bacillati > Bacillota > Bacilli > Caryophanales > Caryophanaceae > Solibacillus > Solibacillus sp. Next base: position 32,021 of record NZ_JBELZM010000013.1, read on the forward strand.
TCTGACACAGATTCCATTTTCGAATGAATACTGTCAGACACAGCTGTAATCTGGTTTACCTGCTCTTGTACTTGACCGATAATAGCCAGAATTTCGTCAAACGTTGCCTTCGTATCATGCGAAATTGTAATACCGGCATTGACGCGATCCTTCACCTGCTGGATTGAAGAAACGGTTGTCGTCGTATCGTTTTCAATCTCTACAGCAATTCGCGAAATGTCGGATACGGACTGTTTCGTCTGTTCGGACAATTTTTTCACTTCATCAGCGACAACGGCAAAGCCTTTACCAGCTTCACCAGCACGAGCTGCTTCGATTGCGGCATTCAGCGCAAGCAGGTTCGTCTGATCGGAAATATCCTGTACTAGCTTCAGAATATTGACGATTTCAGTTGTACGGCTCGCAAGAAGTGTTAAAGAATCTGCTGTTTCTTCTACTGTTGATTGAATGAGATTCATTTGAGATACAGTGTTTTCAACATACACCGAACCTTTTTCAATTTTTTCATTTGTTGAATTAGACAGTGCAGTTGCCTGATCTGCCTGATTTGCGATTTCTTCAGCTTCTTCCAATACTTTTTGCGCAAACGCGGCAGAGGAGCTCGACATTTCCTTTTGCTTTTCCGCTGCGTCCGATACATTCTGAATGGAAGTGGAAATCAGTTCTGTGCCAAGCATTGTTTCATCGGCACTGGCCATCAGCTCTTCGGCAGATGCTGCAACCTGATCTGAACTGTCCGATACATGCGTGATGATTTCCTTCAGATTGCCAGTCATCTGGCGGAATGAAGTCTGCAGTTCGCCAACTTCATCGTCAGCCTCCTGGTCTTCAAACTGCACATTTAGATTCCCTGCTGCAATTTCTTTTGCCCCTGCTGTTAATCGACCGATGCGGCCAACGATTCTGTTTGTGAAATACAGCGCCGACACGACACTTACGATAATAAGTGCGATCGCAGAAATAATGGAAATCCATGTAATCGCATTTATTTTATTGTCAAGCTCTTGCTGCATCGCTGTATAGTTTCCGCTCACATCGCGTTTCAGTTCGATTACATCATTGACGATTCCTCGTGTACGTTGGGATTGACGTTTAATTTCCGCAACATTTGTTTCCAGTAGGGAGGCGGCAGTCGCATCCGCAATTTTTGCGAACTTTTCTTCAAACTGTGCACTAATCTGACGTTGGCGTTCTGTTGAAAAACTGCCTTTTAGACTGTTATAAACTTCTTCAGTCCGTGCTAAATCCGTTTCAATATTATATTTGTTGTTTTCGGATACATTGATCGAATAGACGCTCAATGATTTTTGCAGGCTTTGAACCGAGCTGTTTAATTCTTCAACGGCAACTAAGGAATCCACGACTTCTTCCGTAGATGCGTTCAGGCTCATAAGCTGGCTAATATTGTAGCCGATAATACAGACAGCCAGTAGCAGCGGTAACAATGCCAACATTAATATTTTCTGTTTTAATTTCACTGTTGTACGATCCTTTCTTCTACTTAATCGTCACTTGACCATCCGCAAGCTCCTGCTGCAACTGTTCAATTTGCTTTTGTTCCTGTGAAGTTAAATTCACGACACGGATTGGTGCAAGACTCACACCATTTTCTTTAATGCCAAGCAATTTATCTTTTTCCGATAGTGTCCCTGTTTCCGCAATTTCTTTAATTGCCTGATAAACAGCAGTATCAACCTGTTTTAGCATCGAAGAAACAATCGTATCTTCAGCCAGGAAAAACTGATCGCTGTCCACACCGAAAGCATGTACACCTGCTTCCTGTGCAGCTAAAATAGAGCCGACCCCTGTAAAGCCGGCAGCGGGATAAATATAATCCGCACCTTGCTCAATCATTTCGCGTGCAATCGAAGCACCTAGCTGGTCATCCCCGAAATCACCCGCATAAACGGATAACACCTCTATGTCAGGATTTACTTTTTGGGCACCTGCTTTAAACCCGGTTTCAAAACGCTCGATTACTTCATTTTCAACACCACCGATAAATCCGATCGTATTGCTTTCTGTTTTCATGGCAGCGAGTGCACCGAGTAAATAGGAACCTTCATCTTCTTTGAAAGTAATATTATGGACATTCGGCAAGTCCGACACTGCGTCGATTAATATAAATTGCTCGTCCGGATAAGCAGCAGCCACTGCCTCCATATCCTCCTGGACAGTAAATCCGATTCCGATAATCAGATCCTGTCCTTCCGCAACGAGTTCTTCCAATCCTTGCTTATATGTACCGGTAAATTCAAGTTCACGGTAATCAAACGTTATATCTAGTTCATCGCGTGCTTTCTCAAGTCCTTCAAAAGCAATATCAGAAAACGACTGATCACCAAGTCCTGCATCCGACAGCATGACACCAATTTTCACCCGTTCCTTTGTCTCTTCCTCTGACTTCTGTGAGCAGGCAGAGAGCACGACTACAACGAGAAGACTCATTAAAAACAACCATCTTCTTTTCATTCCATCAGTCCTTTACATTAAATACATTATGTAGAAGTTCGACCTCCAACATTTTCAATTTTAACGTATTCATGCCATTTAATAAATGAAATAAAAAAATTTTGCAGAAAATTAACAATTTATGGGAAGTTCTGTAGGGAGAGGGATTTTATTAGAACATCTGAGAGATATTAGAAGGAGTGAAAGTGATATTAGAAAATCTAACGGTCATATTGGAGCAACACGCCATCTTATTAAAACATCTGTCGGATATATTAGAAGATCGTAATTTTATTAGAAGAAATAAAAAAATATTAGAACTTCTCAAATATATTAGAACTTCCACGAATTATAAAAAGAAAATTCTGAAGTTAAAGTTGACACATTATGGAAGCATCCAGTATAGTGTAGTAATTAAAAAGGGGGAGAACCTTATGAAAGGCATCATATATTCTCAGCAGTTTACACAGTTACATCTTCATACTAAGTAGTCTTGCTATCTTTATTAAATTTTTAATAATGAATAGGAAGACATTTTCGCATTGAATCGTATAATAAAGCCGTTTTGGAGCTTTATCATTATACGATTTTTTTATTTCTCAAAATTAGGAGGATTCGATTCGCATGAAAAAAATGGACTATCAAAACGTAAGAGGAACACAGGACTATTTGCCAAGTCAGGAAGTTATAAGACGCAACATACGGCGCACTTTAGAAGATACGTTTATATTGTATGGATGCAAGCCATTGGAGACACCGATATTAAACTATACAAAGTTGATGGCTTCCAAATATGCAGGTGGAGCGGAAATTTTAAAGGAAATGTACACATTAACAGATCGTGGGGAACGGGATTTAGCACTACGTTATGATTTAACGATACCTTTTGCGAAAGTAATTGCGATGAATCCACAATTATCAATGCCATTTAAGCGCTATGAAATCGGTAAAGTATTCCGGGATGGACCGATTAAAGCAGGCAGGTTTAGAGAGTTTACTCAATGCGATGTGGATGTTGTCGGCATAGAATCCCAGTCCGCAGAAGCTGAACTGATGATGATGACAATCGATGCTTTTAACAAGTTGAATATTGAAATCGTGATCCAATTCAACAACCGCAAGCTGTTGGCAGGGTTACTGCAATTTTTTGAAGTCCCTCACTCAAAAATAAATAGCGTCATTCTCATACTCGATAAGATGGAAAAAATCGATCAAATCACTTTACTGAAAGAACTGGAAGAACAGAACCTTTTACCTTCCACAATTGAATTGATCCAACAATTTTTGAACGCTAATCCGACACTCGCTTATTTTGAGAAGTACCGAAAGGAAAACGCATTAATTAAGCAAGGCTATGAAGAATTAGTCGAGCTTCTCGATTATTTACAAGTTTTAAATGACGGGGAAAGTTGTGTATTTAATCCGTTTTTAGCACGGGGTCTGGAAATTTATACGGGTACGATTTATGAGCTGTTTCTAAAAGACGGTGCAATTAAATCAAGTATTGGAGGCGGAGGTAGGTACGATAATGCAATTGGGGGATTGATCGGTTCAGAGGAAAAAATCTCAACTGTAGGGATCTCATATGGTTTGGATGTTATATATACAGCGATGGAGCAAAGGGAAAATAAGGCTAATCAAGCGTTGGTGGATGTTTTTATTATTCCATTAAATACGGAAAAGGAAGCTCTGCGTTTAGCATGGCAATTACGTCAGCAAGGAAATCGTGTAGAAGTAGAATTAAGTGGGAAGAAATTGCGAAAGGCAATGGAAAAAGCAAATCGTGAAAATATCCGGAAAGTAATTATTTTAGGAGAAGATGAAATTGAGAGCGGACGATATGAAATGAAAGATATGCAAACAGGTGGAGCTGAGCAATTTGAAATACTGTGATCAGGAAAGGAAGAGACGGGTTGATTATTCGTAAAGCAAATCTAAGTGATGCACCTGGGATTGCCAAAGTCCATGTTGATAGTTGGCGAAGTACATATAAAGGGATTATTCCCCAGAGCTTTCTGGACGGGCTAAGCTATGAGCAGCGCACAATACTTTGGAAAAACAATATTTCAGATAAAAATAATACGATCTATGTTGCTGAAAATGAGGGGGAAATTATTGGTTTTGTCACAGGGGGCACACGTAATACAAATAAGGAGGCAGGGGCAAGCGATTTAACGTCAATTTATTTACTTGAAGAATGGCAAGGTAAAACCATTGGGAAAAAACTATTGAATCAAATAATGATTGCCTTTTTAGAGCAGGGCTATCAAAAAATATATGTGGATGTATTAGCAGCTAATAAAACAAGACAGTTTTATCAATATTATGGAGCTGAGTATGTCAAAACAGTTCAATTAAATATAGCTGGTAAGACTCTATATGAAGAAATTTATGTATGGAACAATGTAGAAAAAGTAGCCCAACGGTCAAAATAAGGATTTTACATTTTTTGTCTAATTTCAAATAATATTATTGAATAATCGTAATATTATGTTATTATTTTACAGTACAGTGTAGCTAAAAACCTATTAATCCCCTAATTATTAGGATAATAGAAATGAAAAATTAGGAACTAAAACATGCTACATTCCTTAGTAGTCATGTTATACTAAATGTTGTCAGACATTTCAGTTAAAAGGAAGTGGGCCCGGGATGGAATTTAATCGAAGAACGAAACAAAATGTATTATTGCTTTGGTTAGCTACTGGGCTACCCCTCATGTACGGATTATATTTTCTGTTTCCAAGTCAGCCGATCGACTGGGAAATTTTCATATACTTGTCTATTTTCGCGCTCATCACAACAGCGATTCCATTCCAATTCGGGAATACAACGATTATTCTTTCACAATGGGTGACATTGGCAGCTTTTTTACTATACGGTGTCGGGGCAGAAATGCTGATCGTCCAGTTAAGTATTTTGCCGATTATTTACCAGATGAGAAATCATAAAGATGCCTTTTACCGCATTATTTTTACTTCATGGATGTTTGCCTATACATCCTTTTTCGCTGCCGGCATTGTGCATTTAGCAGGGTTTGAAGTAGGGAATTCGAATTTAACACATTTACTGCTATATGGAACAGTATTTGTCGTGTTGCACATGTTTATCAATCATACGATTTTGTATGTACGCGACCGTTTTACAGGTGAAGATGAAAAATTTTTCAGTGAGCATTTATTATGGGATTATGGCAGCGCGACCATAACGATCCCGTTTGCCGTAACATTAGTCATCCTGATTAATAGTATAGGGGCACCGGCGATTTTCCTGCTCGGCATTCCGTTTTTTGCGATAACGTTTATTGCAAAAATGTACAATATTTCGGAACGGGTCAACCATTCGCTCAGTAAAGCAAGCGAGTTTGGTCATGAGCTGGCAGATCGATTAAGCGCACAGCAAATTATTGAACTGTTTATGCACCGGGTAAGTCAGCTCTTTGCACATGATGCAATGTATCTTGTCGACCATATTCAGGGGAAATACGTTATTTTGCGTGCGAGAGTAGATGGAAAAGACATCGAAATTCAGGCTGATTCAGACTCAATTCGGGATTCCTTTATTCATATTTGCTTCCAGACAGAAGATAAAAAAGTATTTTCCAGTGCAAAAGAGTGGGAAAAAGATGCTCCGGATTTTCTTCCATACGATATGAACAGTGTCATGATTGTTCCAATACATCGTAACCAAAAAACGGAGGGAACGCTGATTTTAGCGGCACGTAAAAAGAACGCATTTGAAAAGTACCAGATGGATATCGTTCACTTACTGTCGACGTATTTTGCCGTGTCGCTGGAAAAAGCGAAATATTTCAGTGCAGCAGTTGAGAAAAGTGAGACATGTGCATTAACAGGTCTATATAATTATCATTTTTTAGATAAACAGCTCGTGATGGAACAGGAGCGGATTGAGGCGAATCCCCATCTGCAGTTTTCATTGTTAATGATGGATATCGATTATTTTAAACGGATTAATGATACGTATGGCCATCATGCGGGCAATATTATCCTTCAAAATTTTGCCAAACTACTAGAAAACTTTGTTCCGGAAGATGCGGTTTTGGCAAGGTATGGGGGAGAGGAATTTGTCATGCTTCTACCTCATATGACGAAGGAGGAAGCAGTCCAATTAGGTGAAGAAATTCGTCAATGTGTAGAAGTAACACCATTTTTAATTGAGTCTGATTTAGCTGAAGAGGGTCAAAAAGAGCTAGTATTTATAACAGTGAGCATCGGCGTCTCGAATGTACCGGATGATACGGATGAAACGAAAGGGCTTTTACGTAACGCTGACCGTGCCCTTTATATCGGAGCCAAACAGGCCGGACGCAATAAAGTTGCAGAGTATTCACGTTAAGAGAACTCCTTAGTTAACGCTAAGGAGTTCTTTTATTATTTTTCTAAGAAATTTTATTAATAACCGGGTAACAAATCATACTAATTTCATATGAATTAATGTATGATGGAGGTATAATCTTTAAAGTTGAAAAATTCTGTGTAAAAGCTTGCAAGAATATCGGAGGAATGACACATGGCAAAAATCTACGTAATCCATGAAAATGATGATTGGACGCGTCACTTAGTTAATCGTTTAGAAGAATTAAACTTACCATATGAAACTTGGCATTTAGATGAAGGAATTATCAACTTAACAGAAGCCCCACCGGAAGGCGTATTCTATAACCGAATGAGTGCCTCATCTCATACGCGTAATCACCGTTACGCACCTGAATTGACAGGAGCAGTACTGGACTGGCTTGAATTCCACGGAAGAAAAGTATTGAACGGAAGCAACGCACTACGCTTGGAGTTAAGTAAAGTAAAACAGTATACAGCACTGGAAAAGCACGGAATTAAAACACCGAAAACAGTCGCTGCTGTTGGAAAACGGCAAATTGTTGAAGCAGCAAAAGCACTGAATATCGTACCTTTTATTACGAAGCATAATCGTGCAGGAAAAGGATTAGGTGTTCAGCTGTTCTATTCAATCGCTGCATTGGAAGAACATTTAGCAAAAACGGACTACGAAGAGCCTGTTGATGGAATTGTACTGATCCAGGAATACATCGAATCACCTGGATCGTACATCACACGTGTTGAATTTATCGGAGGCGAGTACTTCTACTCAGTACAAGTCGATACATCGGAAGGATTTGAGCTTTGTCCAGCAGACGTATGCCAAATTGGCGATCTGTTCTGTCCTGTAGGGGAAGAGCCGAAAGAGCAGCGTGCAAAATTTGAAATCGTCGAAAACAACGAAACAAAGCTGCTTGAAAACTATGCGAATTTCCTGAAAGACAGCGGAATTGATGTAGCGGGTATTGAATTTATCCGCAATGCAAAAGGTGAAGTATTTACGTATGATGTCAACACAAATACGAACTACAACCCGGATGCAGAGGCAAAAGAAGAGAAGTATGCAATGTTGCAGCTTGCGACGTTTTTAGGGCAGGAACTGGAAAAAATAACAGCTCAAAAAGTGAAATAATATAAAAAGTCCAATGAAGGGGGGCGCAGTACTGCACTTTCTTCATTGGACTTTTTTATTTATGTTTCTTATGCTGCTTCATTCGTTTTACTAAGAAACCGCCTTTAAACGATTTCGGTTCATAGGAAATAATAAACGCTGATGGCTCATGATGCTGAACAAGCATAAATAATTCCTTTTCCCGATTCCGTTTCGTTAAAATTTCATATTTATAACGCTGGCTGTCACGGCCTTCACCAACGTATGTCGTTACCGCAAACCCTTCATTTCTCATGACTTGAATCAGCTCTTCATTACGGCTTTGCGTATTGATCGTTACATAAATATAGCCGATCGCAAGCTTTTGCTCGATGCGTGTCCCGATAATGATCCCTAGACCAAAACCGACCGCATAAACGACCATTGCAAGAAAACCTTGGTCGCCGCTGAAAACAAGAGACAGACCAAACACATAGATGAGCATTTCAACGATCCCGATCATTGAAGCGAGCGTAGTAATATTTTTAACTAAAAAAATTGTACGTAGTGTAAACAAAGGAACGTAAAGCAGTTGTAATAATAGAATAAGCAAAATTTCTTTCATCAAATCGAATCCTTTTCTTTAAATAATTATGCTCATCATAATATGTACACTCTTAGAAATGCAATTGATAAGATTATACACATTATCCAATATACTATTCAGCTAGACTGATGGCGTATTTACCATTAAAGAATAAGCTATGTAAAATTTCTCAAAAAAAACATAACTTATATGTTTACCCATCCTGCATTTGTGGGAAACATATATGAGGATATTCATAGTAAATTATCGGTTATTCCATATTGCTCCTTCACGCAGAAAATGCAGCGTAGGCGTATTCGGAACAAGTCCATCAATAAATTTTATTATACATAGTAAATAACTAATAAGACTAATAGACTGAAATTATGTCATGAAAGTCTCCTCATTTCATTTACCTGTTGTTTTCTGTATAATTGTGGGGAACGGGCAATGAATTATGCTTTATCTAAAACTATAGAGAGAAGTTGATGTAATGACCATACTTGTTGTAGACGATAACCAAGTTAACCTCTTTGTTATTGAAAAAATATTGAAAAGTGATGGTTATGAGAAGTTTGTTTCCGTACAATCTGCAAAAGAGATGTTTGACTACCTAGACCCATCCAATGCTCCTAAATGCTATGATGTGAATGTTATTTTATTGGATGTCATGATGCCGGAGATGGACGGAATTGAAGCTTGTCGTATTTTAAAGCAAAATCCTCAATGGAAAGATATCCAGGTGATATTCGTGACCGCACTTGAAGATAAGTCGAAGCTGTCGGAAGCTTTGGACGTTGGTGGTATTGATTACATAACGAAACCGATTGACCGAGTGGAACTATTAGCTCGTATACGTGTCGGGAAAAGATTGAAGTCCGAACTTGATTGGCATACTAATCAGGAAAAGAACATTCAACGAGAGCTTGATTTAGCTGCACGCGTCCAACAAAGTCTATTAAGTCCGCCTTTACATGAACCGAATATTTCGATTACCGCTTCTTATTTACCTTCATCGAATTTGGCTGGGGATTTATATTATTGGGAGAAGCTAGATGAAGACCGCTATGCTGTTATGTTATTGGATATGATGGGGCATGGAGTTTCCGCATCGCTTGTTTGTATGTATATTTCATCTGTTTTGCGTGAGGCGATTAAAAAGCTGACCGACCCCAAGCGTGTCATTGCAGAATTGAATCGTTATATGAATTTACTGCAAAATGAAAAAGAAAATATACTGTATTATTTCACCGGGGTTTATTTTATTATTAATACGAAACAAAAGACTGTGGAATACGTCAATGCAGGTCATCCAAAAGGCTATGCTTTTGTTGATGGCGAAAAAACTGTACCGATTACGCCGACAAGTTATGCAGTAGGATTTGTTGAAGATATCAAAATTGAAAAAGCAACTATTTCCTATGATTCGTCGATCCAAATTGTCCTCTTTACAGACGGAGTTTTGGAAGCAATGGGGCCATGTGAGCTGGAATCTGATAAAGAGTTATGCAAAATTGCGAGTTCCCACTGGTCGACGGAGATTTCACCGATCGACTATTTAGTAAAAGGCGAACAGCAGCATAATCAGCCGGATGATATGTGTGTTTTATTATTGAGTGCCAACAGTTAAAAAGTTGAATTTAAATATAAAAACTCAATTTTTCTCTCGCAGAAAAATTGAGTTTTTTGCTGTTCAATACAAAAGAAAAAATGGCACATCCATAATAGATGTACCATTTTACAAAACTTATATATTGAATAACCGAGAAAAAAGTTACTAAAATCTTTTTTGATAGATTCGCTCCGTAGCGTTAACGGTGCGGTATTTGGAAACAAGCGGAGTAAATTGCAATGTTTCTTTATCTCCTAAGCCAAGATACCCGTTTCTTGCTAAACTATCATAAAAGAGGTGATGCACTTCATGCTGCAAATCAGGTGTAAAATAAATGAGCACATTGCGGCAAATGATAATATCAAATTCCTGAAACGATTTATCCGTTGCCAGATTATGCTGGGCGAACATGATGTTTTCGCTTAAGTAAGGTTGAAACGTGGCGAAGCTGTCATCCGTTTTATAGTAATGGGAAAAGCTATCTGTTCCACCAGCTAGAATATAATTTTTCGTATAGGCTTGCATTTTATGAAGCGGGAAGGCACCCTGCTCTGCTTTTTTCAGCACATCTTCGTTCATATCTGTCGCATACATCATCGTACGATCCAGCAGACCTTCTTCCTGCAGCAGGATTGCCATGGAATAAACTTCTTCGCCTGTTGCGCAGCCTGCATGCCATATCCGTATTTTATCAAGCTGTTTCAACTGTGGAATGATCTCTTCGCGGAATGCCCTAAAGAATGAGGGGTCCCGGAACATTTCAGTCACATTAATCGAAAAATCGTTCAGCAACACTTTTAATACTTCTTTATCATATATAATCGCTTCTGTTAATTGAGATATTGACGAAAAATTATTGAGTCGCATGCGATGCTCGATGCGTCGCAATATAGATTGTTGATTGTACTTTCGGAAATCATATCCTGATAATGTGTAAACCGCTTCTAATAATAAGCGTACCTCTAACTTCTTTCTATACATTTCGCAAACTTTCCCCACTTGTGAGCCATACCGTTAGTACGGAGAATAGTTGTTCCAAGTTTAAAGGCTTACTAATATAATCGGAAGCCCCTGCTTCAAATGCACGATCTTGGTCTTGCTTCATCGCTTTTGCTGTTAATGCAATAATCGGCAGCTCATGTAATTGTAAATCTTTGCGGATACGCTCCATTGTTTCATATCCGTCCATTTCAGGCATCATAATATCCATCAGAACGGCATCCACACGTGTCGCCGTCTGTAAAATATTCAAGCATTCTACACCGTTGGTCGCTTCTATAATGTGAACACCTTTATGTTCCAATGCCTGACGAAGCGCATAAATATTACGGTAATCATCATCAACAATCAAAATATGCTTTTCATCAAATATCGATTTAGATACACCCATCGGAAGTGCTGGAGTGGTATCTGTATAAACTGCTTCCTGTTCAGCGATGTTCGATTGTACAGCATTTCCTTCAGGTAAGCTTGGCAAGTACACTGTAAACGTACTGCCTTGACCTTCAGTACTTGATAATGTAATCCAGCCACCAAGAAGTTTAGAAACTTCACGGCAAATGGATAAACCTAAGCCTGTTCCGCCATATTTACGTACAGTGGCGCCGTCCGCTTGCTGGAATGATTCAAATACAATGCTTTGTTTATTTTTCGGAATACCGATACCGGTATCTGTCACACTAACCGCGATCCATGTGTCGCTTAGCTGTCTCATGGCAGGTGTTATACGTGCTTTATCTACCTTCACTGTTACTGAACCCTCTTCAGTAAACTTCAATGCATTGGAAAGCAGGTTATTTAAAATTTGATGGAATCTTTTTACATCGGTATGGAATATTTCAGCAAGATTATTTGCAACCTCTACAGATAATTCCAGGCCTTTTTGATTCGCTATTGGTAAGAATAAATTTTGAATATGCTGTGGAATTTCATAAACATCCATTTCTCTGAACCATAAATCCATTTTTCCGGCCTCTACTTTCGATAAGTCCAGTATGTCATTGATCAGGTTCAGTAAATCTTCACCCGAATCATGGATAACTTTTGCATATTCAAGCTCGTCATCAGATAAATGTTGTTCATGGTTTTCCGCAAGCATTTCAGACAAGATTAAAATACTGTTAAGCGGTGTACGTAATTCATGAGACATATTTGCCAGGAACTCTGATTTGTAATTTGAACTCTGACGCAGCTGTTCTGCACTTTGTCTTAGCTCAACTTGCACTTTTTCCAGTTCGTGGGTTTTTTGTTCCGCATCACGTGTACGCTCTTCTAAACGTTCATTAATTGTTGTCAGTTCTTCTGTCTGCATTTTCAGTTCTTCAGATTGCGTTTGAAGCTCTTCTGACTGAACCTGCAATTCTTCTGTCATTGCCTGTGATTCGTTCAATAGACGAATGACTTCCATACGTCCAGTAATACTGTTGATTGTTACACCAAGATGGACAACAACTTCTTTAATAAGATCACGATGTTGTTGGCTATAAGGCTTGAGTGAAGCTAATTCAAATACAGCAATAACTTCCTTACCGAAAAATACAGGAACGATAATACCGTTTGAAATCGGAATATTCCCGAGAGATGTTTCTAAGTAGTGGTAGCTGTTATCTTTGTTGTCATAGCTCAACACACGTTTTTCTTTTACACTTTGACCGATGAAACCTTGCCCAACTTCAAAGCTGTCACGTCCGACATCATCGCCCGTTTCAGCAAAAGCAGCAATTTTATTATACTTGTTGCGGTTGCGTATATCCTGAATGTAAAATGCGCCATATACCGAATTTGTACGAGTCGTCAAAGAGTTCAGCAGTACTTCACCTAATTTATCAAGTGTGTCGACACCTTGGTATGCTGTTACAACCTCGGCCAAGTTCGTTTGGTACCATTGACGGTTTTCAAGTGTATTAAGAAGTGTATTCGTCGCCAATACAAGATCCTTCACTTCATCGTTCGTTTTGGCAATAATACGTTTTCGTACTTTACCGTCCGAAGCATTCATATCCTGAATTGCTTCAGTAACTTCATTGATGGACCCTGCGATATTGCGTGAAATAATGGTAAAAATGACAATTGTGACTGTCGCAATGAATGTTAAAATTGCAAAAAGACTGTAGGTCAACGCCGTATTTTGATCGTTAAGCTCCGAAACTTTTGCTTGAATTGCCTCTGTTTCAAAAGTGCGGAAAGCGGTGAATTTTTGCTGCAAGTCACTAATTGCCACACTACTTTCAACACCGTTGAACATCGAATTTATATCTTCGCTATTATTAGTAAGGATCGCGTCCTTCAAAGGTTGTCCAAAATTGTTAATCCAATCTTCAATACCGCTATGAACTAGTTCTAGCTGTTGCTGACCGCTTGAGAAGTCATTTACAATGCCGCTTAATTCATCATAGGAAGTTTGCCATGAAGCAAGTTCTTCATTATATTTATTTAAATGCGTTTCATCGTCCGTAATCAAGTAACGATGTAAGGAGGATTCCATATTAACAACTTTGCGTTCCAGATTATTTGACATCATACGCATTTGAGAATCATATTTAATGATGCTGTTACGTTCTGTTTGTAAACTTGTTATTTGATTATTTAAGACAAGCGCCGCAACGACTAAACATACTATGAGAATAATATATCCACTCGTAATTTTGAAGCCAATGCCCAATTTACGTTTTTTATTCATTATGTTCCTACCCTGCCTTTATATTAAATTACTATCATCTTAGTATACTATATCTTAGTGTAGTGTACGAATATGATGATTTAAAAAGTGGGAAAAATTACGATTTTTTATTCAGGAATGAACTAATTCGTATCTATTTTCCCGTAAATTCCGCCACCGCCTCCTGTTATGGCAATTTGTCCTTTTCTTGATAAGTCGATAAGGACGGCAAGTTTTTCGGGGATAACCTTTTTAAGTTCTTCCAATGAAGCTTCATGCAAAATATTCATCTCTGTTCCGAACGCATCCAGCATTTTTTCGATTGTTTTAGAACCAATTCCTGGAATGAAATCAAGCGGAACTTGATGAATGTATGGAGGTCTGCTGATTTCCAGTAGGGGGTTATCCGTTAATTCTACAATTCTTTTTGCTACGCCTTTGATCAGCTGCTCTTTTCCGCAATGAGGACAGCGGGTATGACCTTCTTCTATTAGTTGTTCGCCGCAGTTGGCACATACCGTTTCGTGATACTTGCCAAGAAGGGGATTAAGTCCATAATTGGCTATAATTTGTCTGCCTTCGATTTGATGGAGCGCTTTTCTCAGCTCTTCAAAATTAGCATCCTTTAGCCGGATTTTCTGATATTCACGGGCAAGCTTTCCTAATGAATGAGCATCCGAATTTGTAACAAAGCTATATGGGGCCAACTCACTGATCCCTTTAACCATCATTGTGTCCGAGCTTAAACCAAGTTCAATTCCATCTATGAGGTCTGGAGCGAAAACTTCCGTTAAGCTGCTTTTAACACCTTTTCCAAAAAGACTTTTAAATGGGGTAAATACATGTGCTGGAATAAACAGACCACCAAGTTCACGGACTTTTTCCTGCAGTGTTCGGCCATCACATCGTGTCCGCTGTGTACTTAAATGGATGTTCTTCTGATGAAGCTGCAGCCAGCTTGAAAACTGCTTCATCTTTGTAAGTGTTGGTATATAGCAAAGGACATGGATCGGTCCATGACAATTAGCATCGTAAATCTCGATTTCCGTTCCTAAAATGAGCGTCGTCTTTTTATAACGAATTCCGCCTTCCGCTAATTCTGTTGCTTTTTGCTCTTGAAGAAGCTGTTCTACTTCTTCGATTACTTCTGGTGAATGACAATCGATAATACCGATTAAATCCAATCCTTTTCTCGAAGTAGCGGTTTCCAAAATATTTGTCAGTGTTAAGTTTTTGCTCCCTGTTATTTTGACTGCCCGTCCTTTATAAGTACGTCCAATATGTATATGTAAATCCGCATAAATTTCCTTCCACATCGTACACACATCCTTAAAAAGTTGTTTAATAAATCATACCCGAAATTAGAAGATTATTTACAAGGTGGGGAAGTTTATTTACAAGACAATGTAAAGGAAATAAAAAAGTCATTTTCCTCATGGAGAAAAATGACTTTTTTATTAATCAACTGCTTCAGATAGTATCGCTTTGGTTGAGGCAACCTTCTCCGGAGACACGTTACCTTGCAGATTTACATACGAGCGTTTATCCGAAACGAATGTTAAAGCAATTGCCGCTATTAATCCAGGAATGGCGAATGCAATGAAGTTCATTTCAATCGGTAACGCAATCGATAATAAGAACCCGCCTAAAAGGGGACCCATCATACCACCCATACGTCCAATTCCGGATGCCATCCCTAATGCAGTGGAACGGATATTAGGCGGATAATACTGTGAAACGTAAGCTTGTACAATATTTTGAGCACCAATTGTTGCAGCACCTGCAACAGCAACTAACACGTAAATGTAAAATGTATTGCCGCCAAAGCCTAGAAGTGTTAGGGCGACTGCTCCTGAGGCATACATCGGAACGAGCATTTTCTTTGATCCGTATTTATCACATAAACGGGCTATAATAATTGTGCCGACCATTGCCCCCCCTTGAAGGGTAATAAGGAAGCCTAAGCTCGAATTTAACCCATAGCCTGCTTCAATCATTAATTTCGGCAACCATGTATTTAAACCGTAAACCATTAAAAGGCAAGAGAAAAACGCCGTCCAAAACATGACCGTACTTAAACCACGCTTATCCTTAAATAATCCGACAACCGGTACTTTAGAATTGTCCACCGGAATATGTTCCAACTCTTCCGTTCCATCATAATTTAAACTTGGGTTTACTTTTCGTAAATTTTTGAATAACTCTTCTTTTTGTCCTTTTCTAGCAAGATAAACGGCTGATTCCGGCAGCTTTTTATACATCAATGGTAAAAATACCAGTGGAATTCCGGCAACCCAGAAAATCGACTCCCAGCCTAAACTAGGCATAATCAAAATCCCTAGAATAGGGGCTATCATCCCACCGACAGAATAGCCGCATAATACGATGGAAACGGCCATACTGCGCATTTTTTTAGGTGAATAATCTGTCAATAACGCGATAACATTCGGCATAATTCCACCGAGGCCTAAACCAGCTATAAAGCGGAAAATTGAAAATAACAATACGTTTGTTGTAAAGCCACATAGCAATGTAAAAAGACTAAATAATACGATCGAAATCGCGGTAACTTTTTTCCGTCCGATACGGTCTGCTAAAATCCCTAAGATGATGGCACCGAACATCATGCCGAATAAACCATAACTGCCAATTGCACCGGCTTGAACTGTAGTTAATCCCCATTCCTCAATCAGTACAGGAACAACCGTACCATAGACGACTAAATCATACCCATCAAATAAAATAATGAGAAAACACCAAGCCAATAAGCTGAAATGAAAGCGGTTAAATTTACTGTCCGCAATGACCTGTGCTACGTTTACTTTTTTCATATGCGTTCCCCCTTAAGTCTCCCAATCCCCATTGAAACGACTTATATTATTAATATAGTGAACAAAGTTCATTAATATTTATAGATAATAGTATTCTGAATTAAGATAATTTTCAATGTTTTTTTATTAAAAAAGTTTATAAAAGTTAAAAAAACAGCAAATTATATAGTTCGTACAAATTTTCTGTTAAAAATGTGCAGGAGGGAAGGTGAAGGTTGTTAATTATTAAATTTCTTTTGGGAGATTATGTGTTTGTAAAAAAAGGGGGTTTTACCGGAAATTAAAATACCTGCTGACAGGGGGAAGGTTCAATCAGCAGGATATTCGCAGTAAATTTATTTGTAATTAAATTATGGATTTTATCGCATGCCATTTTTCCATTACGACTTCTTCCTCAAATGTACTAATGATTCGATAGTTTTCGTCGTCTAAAATGCGGTAATGCTTGCTTAATAGATTTTGCTGAAGGCGGTGTTTTTTGTATTCGTCGACATTTTTCCACCAAACATACCCGCCCATCGTTTTTTCACGCGGGGTAATGATGACATTATGCGCGGTAAGTTCAATGACTTCCATCGGATCGCCGCCAATACGGTTCTGCAATGTTTCGCTATGACGGAAAAGGGCGCAGATTGCAATCGTCGTTGTCCAGTTTGCATAAGTGCGCTCTTTCTCGATTTGTACAAGCGTCTTTTTCGAAATGCCCAAAATTTCGGCCATTTTATCTTGGGTATAATTATTTTCAGTGCGGATAAGTTTCAAACTTTCCGATGTTATTTGTATGATAAAATCTCGATCCATCGAATCACCTCGTGTAATAATACACTAAATATAACATAATACCATTTCTTTTTCGACGAATTGAAATAAAAAATAGCCTGAGCAAAGTCGCCCAGACTACTTTCGCCAAAAAACTATTATTCGTCTTTTCCTTTTCCGAGTAGCTTGTTTGAAATGACAAGTCCGATTGCACCGATAATAATGAATGAAATCGAACGAATAAGAATATCGAGCTCGGATAAATCAAAGAAAATCATCTTAATAATTCCGAAGAACAGTAAGCCAATACCGACCATTTTCAAATTAGAGTAGCTTCGTTTCGCTGCAAGGAACAGCGATATGCAAGCGAAGATGAAAATGAATACAGTATTTAGAATAACCGCTGAGCTCCAATTGATAAGATCATGGAAATTCATGAAATTCGTTATACTGAAAATCCATATAATCGATATAATCATACTGGCAATCGTCAGTTGCTCTATATATTTGCTGAAAAATGTTTTGTAGTTTTTATAAATCCATCCTTGTTCCCAAGCATCTGCAACAATTGCCCAAAGGATGGCAAAATATAAAATGCGAACTATAAGGGCGACAATAACTGCCCGGTCGTCAACCCATACAGTGGAAAGTAAAACAAGACCCGCACATCCGTAAACCGTGGTAGCAAGCCAAGGTAGAAATTGGCCGACGATTTCGCGTTTGACGACTAAAACCGCGGCAAAGGCAAACGCAATCACACTATATGCCAAAAACGTTGTATAATGCTGCGGCATATACGCCCAGTCCAGTTTCCAAACATAAAGCAAGGCAACTAAATATAATAGACACGGATAAATGTCTTCCAATTTGTAAAATCTCTTTTTCTCTTCAACCGGTGCAGCTTTATACTGAAGCAGCACTTTATAAAGAACGACAAGCATCGCAATAACAAGAACAATGTTCAAATGCTGCAACGAGAAGAATGGCTCCAATTCATAAAACATGAGAACGAAAAAGGCGAGTAAAGAAAACGTAATGCCCTTAACCCATTTCATGAATAAAATCGCATGCTTCACCGCCACAACCAGTCCGCCAAACGCCACGACAATCATCAGAAGCAGTGACATTTCACTTGAAATATTTAGCTGGGTAATAATATTCAGCAGCACAATAGCCGATAACGTCCCGAACATATCGATCAACAGTCGGTCCGCACGTTTGAATACAATATATAAAGCCCCAGCTAAAATCGCAAAGAACAAAATAAGAGCGATTAGTAACGGAGTCTCTTCACGAGAAAGAATTCCGTTTATTAGTGACAATAAGATGACAGTAAAGGTAAATAGTAAACTAGCATGCAATTTACTATTACTAGAATATAACCGTAAGAAACTTACGAGAAACAGACTGAAAACAGTAATGACCGCAAATGCAAAAAAGACGAGTCTTTCATCATGGAATATCGAAACAACCGCCAGTGCTAAAACTGAAAAGGCCGTCCCGATATAAAGTGCTCTACGCTGTGTATGCTTTAAAATAACGACTTGCACAACGGCAAACAGCAGCACGACGAAAATGCCGATAATAACTCCGCTAAACTGCATGTATTCCAGTAAATACGGCAGTAATAATGACGTAAAGACAACGAGTGCCGTCAATGCTTCATTTCCTTTAACATAGCTGATGAAAACTCCGTAAACAATGTAAATTAGTGCAAAAATCAGTGCTACATATAAACTGAGCACATCATATATAATGGCCCCCGCAGCAGTTGTTAAAATCCCGACAATGAAGGCACCACCGTAAAGCGATAACGCGACAACCCGCGACCCTTTTTCCTTTTTCTCCATATAATAGGCACATGCGCCAAGACCGATCGATACTACAAAGCCGGCAATAATTTTGACGCTATCTGATAAAAAGCCGTAATCACTAACGAGTTTCAACCCCCAAAGGACACCGAGCACTAAAATGACCGTAAAAATTCGCGGTAACGCCCGAGTAAACAAATCTTCCAGTGACCGCTTTTCCTTTTCGGGAATAGGGTCTTCTCTAGGAACAGCAACCGTATTCGGTACAGATATTTTTTCTCGTACAAAAGGTTTTACTTGTTCTCTTTTAACAGGTACAACATGCTCTATTTTCACATGCTGCTTTAAATGCTGTACTTCCGTTTTTAATGAGCGTACCTCCTGTTCCAAAGCAGCAATCCGTTCCAGCATTTCTGAATCTCTTTCCACACAATCACCTCTTTCAATAAAAGTAATGATGCTCTATTAGTGTAATTTTACACTTTTGTACTGTGGAAGTAAATCGTTTTCGGAAAATTCATTTACAGTAAAGCTAATCTATAAATAAAGGGTGAGGAAAATAGTACAAGGACTATTTATGAGAATGTCATGCATATTATTTATCATTTGAAACTATAATTAAGTAATATAGAAATAAGTAAAATTAGTAGGGGGTAATATGAGTAATTTAATTATTTTTTCAATCATTTTTCTAATCGTCCTAGTAATTTTTATAAAGCTGTTTCGTTCCTTTACCGCACAATTATATATTCGGAGCAGAATACGAAAAGGGATCAGGCAGAATTTCAAACAAATTAAGTTGGCAAAAGGCAATAAGCAACAGCTATTTGACGTATATAAAAGTGTTTATAATAACGCAACATCAAAACCAAATCGATTATTTGCCTCCAGAGACCGAGATAAATTTGAACTGAAAGCAAATACGGAATTAAATCGTATGACGAGAAATCCTTTCACAAAACTGTATGCAAGCGCATTAACCTATTCAAAAGGGTTATTTACATGTCTTTTTCTTCTTGCAACAATTCTTTCAGGAGGAATTTTGAAAGAGGAAGTAAAAGCCTCTTCATTGACATTACCGACAGTTGACCAAGACATTCAATTAAAACTGAATGTTAACTTGGAAGATAAAATCGATCAGATCATGACAACTTTTATGCAAGGCGAAAATAAACTGCAAAGCTTTAATTTTCAGGATTTGGCGAATAAGAAAGTTGTTCCGGTTTATGACGTAAAAGATTTACCGAAGGCAGTGACAAATGTGGAGCAGTTAGGCCAGGCAATCGCCCATCATATGTCTCAGTTTGAACATCAGTTTACGGTGTACTATGAAGGGGATGTGTCCGATTTTGAAACGACAATAGATGAAGTATTTGCATGGCTGGAAGTAAATGAACCGTATTTATGGGCTGTCATGGGCGAGTTTTCAACACGCGCCAAATACTATGGCAATAAAGTCGAATGGCATGCGACGGTAAATTATGATTTAACAGCAGAAGAAAATGCCATTGTGCTAGGGAAAATCGACCAAATTATAAGTACAATTCCGGAGAACGCAACGGAATCGGAGAAAGTGAAATTTGTGAATGATTATTTAGTCGTTCATACAGCGTACAATGTGGACAGTAAAGCGAATCCGCATACACCGTATTCTGTTTTAATGAATGGGGAAGGTGTCTGTGAAGGATATGCATTAGCCGCCTTATTAATGTTTGAAGCGCTCGGTATCGAAGCGAAATATGTTGTCGGTAATGCAGGAGGACCACATGCCTGGAATTTAGTAAAAGTAGATGGACAATGGTATCACCTCGATATTACATGGAATGACCCGGTTCCGGATCAGGGAGATCGAGTCCATTATCAATATTTCCTCATAAGTGATGAAAAACTTTCGAATGACCATGAATGGATTAAATCGGATTATCCAAAAACATCTGTAAATGATTACCTATAAAAATTAATATTGACAAAAAAATGTATTAACCACATAATACACTTATTAGGTGTATGAAGTGCTTAATACATTTTTTTGTGCATACTGTATTAAGCAGTTAGTACAGAGTACGGTTCGATGAATTTTTTTTGCGGATAGTGTACTAAGTGAATAATACACGGAAGGAGCTGAACAAGGTGGATGTGAAATTCAATAATCGGGATCCTGTATACGTACAGGTTATCCGTCATTTTAAGGAACAGATTGCAAAAGGTTCGTTTGCGCCAGGGCATGTCATCCCATCTAGACGGGAATTGGCCAATCAGCTCAAAATCAACCCGAATACAGTGCAGCGTGCCTATAAGGAAATGGAGGAGCAGAAATTGATTTATACAGAAGGAAATATGCCGAGTTGCATTACGAAAGATGAAGCGGTATTAAAAAGTGTACGTGAAGAATTAATCAGTGAAGCGGTGCAAGTATTTATCAGTTCGATAAAATCAATCAATGCACCACTTCCTGAAATAATGGAGCTCGTACAGAAAAAGTATGAGGAGGCGGAGCAGCGTGATTGAAGTAAAAAATGTCTCTAAAAAATACAAAAGAAAGCAAGTATTGAAAGATATGAGCTTTACTGCAGAAAAAGGACAAATTACATGCCTGATCGGAATTAACGGTGCAGGAAAAACGACCATTATGAAATCAATCATGGCGCTCACTCCGATCGACCGTGGCGAAATTTTAATCGATGGCAAAAAAATCAGCAAAGATATGTACGAAAAAATTACGTATATTCCAGACCGTCTGACAATGTCGCCAAACTATACAATTGCACAAAGCTTCGATTTTATGGCTGATTTTTATAAAGTGTGGAATGAACAGCGGGCAACAGAGCTTCTCGCATTTTTTCAACTGGATCCGAGCGATAAAATTTCAAGCTTGTCAAAAGGGAACACGGCAAAAGTCAATTTACTGCTTGGCTTGGCATTGGATGTAGACTACATACTAATGGATGAGCCATTTTCCGGAATTGATATCTTTTCAAGAGAACAAATTGCGAATGTCTTTACGAGTCATTTAATCGAAAACCGCGGCGTCATTATTACAACACATGAAATTAATGATATTGAACATTTAATTGACAAGGCGGTGCTCATTGGAGACGGGCGTGTATTAAGAGAAATGAATGTAGAACAAATGCGGGAAACAGAAGGCAAATCCGTAGTAGATGTAATGCGGGAGGTGTATGTCGGGTGAATCATTATATAAAGCTCGTCAATTTTGAAGTGAAACGATTCAGCAAACTCTTTCTAGCTTTAATAATTGCGGTAGTAGCAACCCAAATTTTTGGTGCTATTATCACGTCTTTACATTATGTAAGCAATGCGGAAACAACGATGTTGCGTGACCATATGACAGTAAGCGACTATATACAAAACTATGGTCCGTATTCACTGCAGAACTTTTTATTTTCGGAATACTTCATACTATCCGTTGTATTTGCAGCAGCTTTACTTATGATTTATGTATTTTTTATTTGGTACCGTGACTGGTTAGGGAAATCATCGGTTATTTATCGTTTGCTCATGCTTCCTACAGCACGCAGAAATGTGTATTTTGCCAAATTGACTACTATTTTGCTTTTTGTTTTCGGTTTAACAGGAATGCAAATCGTATTACTGGAAGTTGTGGATCAAATTACTCAACAAATAGTACCTAACCAATTGTGGATGGATGAAAGTGTAATTTATATTTATTCTACTGAAATACTGAATTTATTGTATCCACAATCACCGTTGTTATTTGTTTTCTATTATGTAATTGGCATTACAGCTGTTGCAATAATTTTTACCTCTATTTTACTTGAACGCAGCTATCATCTTAAAGGGATTTTCCTGGCATTAATCTATAGTGTAATTTCAGTAGTCCTTGTAATGGTTCCAGTAATCATTCAAACGATTACCGATTATTTTTATATGAATGAAATTTATTTACTAGTGACTGGGTTCAGTATTTTAACAACTGCCCTTGCGATTTATTTGGCAGATTATTTATTAAAACGAAAGATTAATGTGTAGAGGAGGGGAATGACATGAAAAAATATTGGCAACTTCTTTTAATAGCCGGAATAATCGTTGTAACATTTACAGTGCACTATATACAAGTAGTGAACGCAAAAACCAAAGAGTACGATTTTACATTCGAAAAAATTTCAGGTGATGATAAATATATAGATTCATTGGTGTTCGAAACAAGTTATGAATATGGGATAGGCTACAATTCACTTCTTATTAGTAAAGATGAATCCACATTAATCGATTCTACTACCCTTAACCTTAGAGAGCCGATAATGTTTCAAAGACTTATAGATGAACATGAAAGCTTTATGCGCGGTAAAGCATTAATTGCTAATAACTTTTTTGAGGATGATACGAAGCTTATTTATGTGAAGGAACCTGAAGAAGGCTGGAAGGTAAAAGAAGGGAACACTTACAGTTATGAAATTCATGTACTGGATAAAGTGAAGGATGAGAAAACTTCATTTACTATCGAGTCACAGCTGGAAAATAGATATAACTGGGTTTTTTACAATGATATTACGGTTGTTGGTAATGAGCTTAAACTTATTACAAAGCAAGTTGATAATGACGGAAGCGAAAAACTGTATCATGTAATTATTGATATGAAAAAACAGCAGTTGCTGAGTGAAACTTTACTTGAAGAAGCAACAACGGATGAAGCGACAAGAAAAAGTATTGATTCCTATAATTCGTATTCATATTTAAGTCATGAAAAATACCATGTCTATTCTATAAATTCTTTTGATTTGAATAGTCCTGAACAAGATCTAATTTCACATCAGTTCAGGGCGTTAAATACAGAAACGAATGAAATAACAGATATTCAGATACCGGAAGGTTTAGAACAGAACCTGCAAAGTATTGAAGTGGATGATAATTATTTAGTTATCGCCTATTCAACAAAAGAGGAAATAGTCATTTACAGATATAATATCGGACAGCAGCGATGGCTTGAACCGATTACTGAACCGTATCCTGTAAAAATGTTATATCCTGAACTTAACAGTACAATAGCACTAAACGGAAAATTCTACGTCATGACAGAAGTGAATAATGATTTTGTACTCAAGATTTTTGATATTGAACAAGGTACATTACTATATGAAGGAATACTAATCAATAATAATAATGTGCAACAGAAATATTCTATTCGGATAACTGATGTTTATGAATTAAAAGAGTAACTGGAAACAATTTATTGCTCATTGAATTTGGCTACCAACAGATTTTAGAGTTTATATAATAGAAAGACGCTTAATCCTGGCATGTGCGGAAAATCTCCGGCAGGCCTCGATTAAGCGTTTTTTTGCTACAGCTCGTATGGCAGCTTCTCTTCCATAAACTTCTGGAAAGCACGAACAGCCGGGGAGGGGGTTTTCTTTTTATTTGTATGGAGACCGAGGTTCCAAGGGAGTTTCGGATTCACGATTGGAATCGACTTGATCAGCTTATGGTCGACTTTCGTTTCCATCGGCTTCGGTAAAATTGAAACACCTAAATTTTCGCTGATCATGCCGCTGATGAATTCCCACTCCGAACTTTCAAAAGCAACTTCCGGATGGAACCCGACATGCAAACATTGCTGGATAATAAGATCATGGAATAATCTTTGTTTTATCAATATAAACGTTTCATGTTCCAACTCGATTAAATCCACTTGATCCCGGTCCGCTAAAGGGTGTGTATGGTGAACGAAAAGCGAAAGTTCGTTACTTAGGAACGGTACGACATTAAATTCCTTTTCATTTGCCGGCAGCATCGCAACACCAATATCCAAGCTTCCCTCCATCACATTTTGTTTAACCGTTTTTGAATCATCCTCGAATATTTGAATTTTAATATCGGGATATAGTTCAGTAAATTCTTTAATAATTTTCGGGAAAAATAAAAATCCGATAACGGGGGGAATTCCCATTCTAATTTTCCCCTTTTTCAAATTCATCAGATCATAGAGATGAACGGATATATCATCCAATGATTCCATGATTTTTTCGCCTTCCGCCAATATAATCTCTCCGGCTTCCGTTAACTTAATTTTCTTTGCAGAGCGGTCAATCAGCTCCACATTCAATTCCTCCTCCAAACTTTTCACTACTTTACTCAGTGTTGACTGGGATAAGTGAAGAGACTTTGAAGCTTTTGTAAAACTTTTATACTTTGCGACTTCAATGAAGTAAGTAAGTTGACGAATATCCATTTAGTACGTCTCCTCTTAACTATGAATTTTATGCATACTTTCCATTCTAACTATGAATTTTACTTCAATATAAGGGCGGTTGTATACTAAATGTGTACGAGTTGTGAATATTTTTTCCACCTTGTTCGAAAATGTTAATAGCTTATTGTAATACAAACTTACAATAAATTTTCATTTTACCATTCACTTTATCTCGAATTTAACTACTAATTCGAGATTTATCTATTTACATTCCCATTAATTTTTTAAGGAGGTCATTAAGGCACATCATCTTGAAATAATTACATGCACAATCTAAAACTAGAATACGAGGTTACACATAATGGACATTTTAGGTATTATAGGAATTTTGTTAGGGATTCTAACAGTTATTCTCTTTATCGTTAAGAAGCACAACATTATTGTTGCAGCACCGATTGCTACAATTGTTCTTCTACTATTTAACGATGTGCCGATACTTGAATCGGTATTTGGTAAAGAAAATTCGTACATGACGTTCCTTGCCGGATTCGTTGCATCGAACTTCGCCATTTTCCTATTAGGATCGATTTTAGCGAAGTACATGGATGTGGGTGGTGCCACAGTATCGATTGCCAATAGAATCTTGTCAATAGTTGGTACGAAAAACCCATATAACGCGTTAGTAGCATTATTTATTATTTCTGCCATTTTAACTTACGGTGGTATTAACGTATTCGTTATTATTTTCGCCTTAGTTCCAATGGCAAGACCGATTTTCCAGCAATTAAATATTTCATGGAAATTGGTTATTATTCCGGTGTTTGGCGGTACGACAACATTCACAATGACGATGCTTCCTGGTGCACCTTCACTGCATAACATTGTTCCTTCAACAGCTTTAGGTACAACATTAACGGCAGCTCCATTAATCGGTATTGTGACTTCTGTTGCTGCAATCATTTTCATTTTAGTATTTATGAAAATTGTTCTGAACCGCAGCTTAAGTAAAAATGAAGTATTTGAAGATCGCTTTGCTGCAGTAGAATCTCCTACTGAACAAAAACGCGAACTTCCGTCATTCTTCATCAGTTTACTGCCAATCATTGTGTTACTAGGTACAATCCTAATCTTCAGTAAAGTAAACTACATTATCTTTATTGCATTAATTATCGCGATTCTTTTAAGTGCTGTATTATTCCGCAAACAAATTAAGAATCAAAGAGAATTATTAAGTGATGGTGCAAATGAATCTGTTGGTTCAACAATTACAACGGGTAGTACAATCGCATTCGGTAGTATTGCAACAGGTGTACCAGCATTCAAAGGTATCTTTTCACTAATCCAGTCAATTCCTGGACCGCCCATTCTTTCATTGATGGTAGGTACTGGTATTATCGGTGGTATTACAGCATCGGCAGTAGGAGCAATCGGTATTTCGATCGCAAACTTTGTACCCTATTATTTAGAACTAGGCTTAGATCCAGAAACAATTCACCGTGCAATTGCAATTGGTTCTGTTTCACTTTCAATCGTTCCTTATTCTGGATTCCTGCTGATTTTCAACAGAATTACTGGTTTAACAATGAAAGAATCGTTTAAAAATGGTTTCATTGCTGTCTGTGTAACACACTGGGTTGCAATGGCGATTGTCGTTATTATGGCGGTAATGGGCTTAGCTTAAGCAAAGTGAATTTTTGAAAACGCTTTATCTTCAGTCAGGGGCGTGTCCGCTGATGCGAAATTGATGAATTTAGTATGAAAAGAAGTTGAATTATATAAATCATCGTCTTTATCAAATATATTTTTTGGAGGAATTTGTAATGGCTAAAAAAATCGGATTTATCGGATTAGGAACTATGGGCTTCCCAATGGCGGCTAACTTAAAGAAAGCAGGATTCGAAATAATCGGCTTTGACGCTTGGAAAGGTGTTTACGAAAAAGCTGAAGCTGCTGGTTTCACAATGGTAGATACAGTGAAAGAAGTTGCTGAATTAGCAGATGAGGCAATCATCTCAATGGTTCGTGACTATGCACAAAACGTAGACGTTATTTTCGGTGATAACGGTATCCTTTCAGCTGAAAACACTGCTGGTAAAACGGTAATCGTTATGAGTACTCTTTCTCCGGATGCTATGAACGAATTAGGCAACCGTGTTGAAACGGAAAGCGGCTTAAAATTAATCAGTGCTGCAGTTTCCGGCGGTGCATCAGGCGCAGCTGCTGGTACATTATCAATCATGACTTCAGGTGCAGAAGAAATCGTGAAAGGTTTCACTCCATACTTCGATGCTATGGGTTCAAACACTTTCTACTACGGTTCTGAAGCAGGTAACAGCCAAGTAGCGAAATTAGTGAACAACATGATCTTAGGTATCAACATGAACGCTGTTGCAGAAGGCTTAAAATTAGGTAACCACTACGGATTACCACAAGAAGAAATTATTAAGTTATTACAAGTAAGTACTGGCGACAGCTGGGTAGCACGTAACTGGTCAGATGTATCTGAGTGGACTGCAGATACAGCATTAGCAGTATTACAAAAAGACTTAAAAGCAACTTATGAAGAAAGCATTAACAACAACTTAGAAATGCCATTTAACGCATTATCTTCACTTCAATTATTCCATTCAATGGGTAAAGAAAAGAAATAAGCTTAGATAATAGAGGTACGTTCTTTTACCGAGAGTGTTTGAACGTTAAGCCTAGCTGAATGATACCTTCAACTTTTTCTTTACACCCAACACCGATTTCAACTCTCGAAGGATAGTATAGTCTTAAACAAAAGATTGACTGAATATTCTCAATTATTTACACTGAGGAAAACGAGACGACATAGAGAGACAGCTAGAAATAGACAAAAGGAGAGGGTATGTTGTGTTTAAATGGAAGAGCAAAGAGCAGTTAAGGCAATTATTATGTGAGCTTGTACAAGTAAAAAGTGTATCTGGTTCACAGGCAGAAAAAGATTTACCTGATTCGGTAGTGAAAAAACTGTCGGAGCTGGCATATTTCAAAGAAAACCCCGGCCATTTAAATCGAACATATTTGAAAGATGGGCGCAGTTTTATTAGTGCATTGGTCAAAAAATCTCCGGATACTAAAAAAACAGTCGTATTAATTAGTCACTTTGATGTAGTGGATGTGCAGGACTTCGGAAAATGGAAACAATATGCTTTTGATCCCGAGAAGTTAACAGAACAATTTTACTCGATAAAAAATGAATTGCCTGAAGCGGTCCGGGTTGATATAGAGAGCGGCAACTGGCTATTCGGCAGAGGGACGATGGATATGAAATGCGGACTTGCCTTGCATATGTCTATTGTTGAACAAGCAACGTTCGGAGAGTACGACGGCAACATCTTGTTATTGACCGTACCGGATGAAGAAGTAAACTCTGAAGGAATGCGTGCAGCAGTACCAAAGCTTGTAGAACTTTCGAAAGAGCATGATCTTGAGTACACAACAGTTTTAAATTCAGAGCCGGTGTTCAGCAATTTTCCTGGGGATAAAAATAATTACTTCTATACGGGATCTATCGGAAAAGCGTTGCCGGGCTTTTTATGCTACGGGAAGGAAGCCCATGTCGGGGAACCTTTTGGGGGATTGAATGCAAATTATATGGCATCGGTACTTACAGCAGAAATGGAATTAAATACGGACTTTTGTGAAAAGGTGGGGGAAGAAATTACACCGCCACCTACAAATTTAATTTACCGTGACTTGAAAACGGAGTATTCCACACAAATTTCACACCGGACTGTGACACTGTTTAATTTATTTTTATTTGAAAGAAGCATGACAGATGTTGTCTCATTGCTCCAGCAAAAAGCAGTCAGAGTGGCAAATGAAATTGAACAGTCCTATATGAACAAAGCTGCGAAGTACTCGCAGCATACGGAGTTTACACCGCAGAAACTTAAAGTGAACGTTATGACATATGAAGAAATTTACGAATATGCGCTGGAAAAATACGGCGAAGAGAAAGTTGAAAAGCTATTATTAAATCATGACATCGAAAAGGATGATCGGGAACGAACGATTGACCTCGTTGATCAACTAGCTGCATTATGTAATGAACTGGCACCGATGATTGTCATTTTCTTTGCGCCGCCATTTTATCCTGCAATCAGTTCAGGCAAAAATGGACTTATCAGCAATCTTGTAAATGAGTTGAAGCAATACACGCATGAAACATATAATATGAAGTTCCACATTCAAAACTACTTTGCCGGAATATCGGATTTAAGCTATGTAGGATTAAACTATGAAAACAGTTCGATTGCGTCGCTTATAAACAACATGCCCGTCTGGGATAAAGGCTACTCGCTGCCGATCGGAGATATGAAAAAGCTGAATGTCCCGGTACTGAACATCGGTCCGGTAGGGAGAGATCCGCATAAATGGACAGAGCGGCTTGACGCGGATTTTGCGTTTGTGACATTAGTCGATCTACTGCAATTGACGATTGAAAAATTATTCGCTGCGCATTATGAGCTGAATGAACAAATAGTAAGCAAATAGTACGCTGCCCTTAACACTTTATCGTTAGATTTATGTTACAGTGGGAATACTAACCGCCATTAGAGCGGAGTTGGAGGCTTATATGACAAATACAGTAGATGAACTTTTGGAATCGCTCGTGGCAGCGACAGTTAATAATGAAGTGACATGGAGTAAAGGTACGGAAGCGCTGGAAGATGTGTTGGAAGAAGTATACGGCAACACGGAAAAGCTTTATTTCTTCTTTGATGAAGAAGAAGGTTCCAACATCGTTTTAGCAACGTATCAATATTACGAAGGCGAAGTGGAAGCCGATGAATTTTTAAAAGACGGTATAAGCCTGTTTGTTATCGACGCGGATGATTTTGAAATTTTAAATGAAGTAACGGATGAAGATGCCGATGATTCAAAGCTATTTACTGCTTTAATGGAAGCGATTGAAGAAGCTGAATAGGTTTTGAAAAAATGTAACGGGTGTGAACTGTTTTTATAATGGTTCATACCCGTTATTATCGTTTATACGAGCTCAAACACTATGCCTTCCGGATAAATACCAGTATAGGTTTCTTTCTTATTTAAATAGGCGATTTCAGCTCCGTCGATTACTTGATTGTCCGTTAGTACTTTTATAAACGATTTCAGTGCTAACTCTAAGTCAACAACGAGGCAGAATGTAATGCCGGCACCATCTCCTATTTCGGAACCATAAAGCTCGCCGTTCCCGGTCTCGTGCAAAATGTCATCTAACAAATCCTCTACGATTAAACTTTTTTCTTCCGCAGCCTCAAACTGATCCTCATGTTCATACCGGTATTGAACAGCAATTTTAATTAGTGATTCAGGATCCACATATTCATAGCCTTGATTGATTTTCTCTGACGCCAAATTATTCATGACTTTTTTAGAGCTTTGAAAAAATCCTACTGGCATTTCCTCTTCCTTACCTTGTTCGCCTAGTTTTCCTGATAATACATAAATCTGTTTATTCACCTTCCATGCTTGCCAAAAAAGCGTGCCATTGCTCGTTTTCTTCAGTAATCGAATCATTTTCCATCCTCCATATCCTATCTGAAATTCCATACCCTTTAAACTATGTAACTAGACAACAGAAAGTTTATAAATTAATCCTTTTTATTCCATCATTTCTCGCGCTTTTTTTATTGGAACAATTGTACATGATATTAGAAAAACTCGGCCTGATATTTGAAAATCGGGAGGTGATATTAGAACAAATCACCCGATATTAGAACAACTGGACAATATTTTAGAACATCTGTGAATATATTGGAAAAACCGGCCAAACCAACCAACCAACCAACCAAACAAAAAAACGCCCGGTAACCAAACCAGGCGCTACTCTTACACTTATGTTTTCAATAACCGCTATTCAATACATCAAACGCCTTCACTGCTAACGGCACTTCACCAAAAGGCTTTTGATCGAACTGTTCCTCGATATAAATTTCCGCCAGCATTTGTTCGCGTTCACCGGCTGT
This sequence comes from Solibacillus sp., assembly GCF_040273735.1. Lineage (NCBI taxonomy): Bacteria > Bacillati > Bacillota > Bacilli > Caryophanales > Caryophanaceae > Solibacillus > Solibacillus sp. The sequence goes on from NZ_JBELZM010000013.1 coordinate 63,342, forward strand.
TTCACCATGCTTTACTGCGACAACCGCTTCATAGAGACGGGCAAGCTGCTGCATAAGCGGTTTTGCCTCAAGTGTTTGCATAGCCGGATCGAGTGTGACAAATACTGCAAAACGCTGCTCTACGACAGAGGCAAGCTGCTGCAAATACGGATGGTTCGTTTGCTGTAATTCATTAATAAGCGTAACATGCGCATTCTTTTGCACGAGGCGAATAAGCTCGTGTGCCAAAATGTTTGCTGTTCCTTCCCAAACGGTTAATACTTGGGCATCGCGAAGCAGGCGTGGGAGCACGAAATCTTCGATATAGCCATTGCCGCCATGAAGTTCAATCGCTTCATGCGTAAACTCGATCGCCCATTCTGCTGTTTCCTTTTTCACTAACGCAATTAACAGGCGGACGATCTGCTGTTCTTCCTCTGAAGCATTCCCGCTGACAACTTCATCATACCGCGACACTAAATCGAACAACGCGACAAGTGAAGCATGCCATTTTGCGTGCAATGCGCCTAATGAATGCTTCACCATTGGAAACTCGGAAACTGTTTGTCCAAAGGCGATACGCCCGTTTGTATAATGGACCGCTTCATCCAGCGCGCGTTTCATGATGCCGACTGATGCAGCGGCATTGCAAATACGAGACAAGTTGAGCGCTTCGAGCATATAGTAAATTCCTTTAGACGGATCTCCGACAACATATGCTTTTGCACCGTTAAACTCGACTTCTCCTGATGGGACTGCTTTTACACCAAGCTTATCTTTCAATCGGCGGATTGTAATGTGATTAAGCTCACCATTGTCGTCACGCCACGGTACAGCAAACAGTGTTAAGCCACGTGAACCTTGCTTGGAATTGGTCGTCTGGCGAGCCAGTACCATTGCAACTCCGCACATCCCGGCATTCGATGCAAAGTACTTCTCACCGTATAAACGCCATTCACCTCGTTCAAATCGCGCTTCCACAACGTTTGCACCGACATCTGATCCCCCTTGACGCTCCGTTAAGAACGTAGCCCCTTCGAATAATTCCGTATCGCCTGTAGCACAAATATGCGGCATAAACTTCTGCTTCAGCTCTTCAGATGCATAGTGCTCGAATAAATAAGCCGTGGCCATCGTCAATGTAACAGGACAGTAAAAGCCGGGTTCAGTTTGAGATAATAAATAGCCTTGCGCAAAGCTGTATACATAATTTCCTTTGTGACCTATTTCAGGAATGTCTTTATGCACATAGCCGACAATTCCGGTTGCGTATGTTTCGGCAACCGTTTGTTTATAGCCCTCGTTCACAATGACTTCACTTACTTCATCGCCGTATGCATTATAGCGACGTAATCTTGGTTCGCCTTCCCGGTCCGTCACTTTGGCACGGGCATCAATAGGTCCGGCACAAAGCGCACCGTATGCAGTAAGCCGTTCATCTGCATAACGGTAAAAAGAAGGCGAAAGCTTTTGCTGTAATAGCTGATGCAAAGTCTGATCAAATTCATAAAAGTTCTGGCTCTTTTCATGTTCATTGGCTAACACTTGCATTTGCTTCACCTCTTAGCTGTTGTTTTAATATTTTTCCGGAAGCATTGCGCGGAAGTGCTTCAACTTGTTCATAAATTTTCGGTATTTTAAAAGCGGCTAGTTTTCCTTCTAAATGTTCGCGAATTTCCTGCTCGGAAACAGGTACTTTCGCACAGTAAACCGCTTTTACTGTTTCACCCCATTCAGGATGCGGCACGCCGAACACCGCTACTTCAAAAATAGCTTTATGCAGCAACAGCTGATCTTCAATTTCTTTCGGATAAATATTGACGCCGCCGGAAATAATTACATCTTTTTTACGGTCAACGATGTAAATATAGCCTTCCTCATCAATGCGGGCTAAATCGCCTGAACGTACCCAGCCTTCAATGAAAATATTTTTCGTTTCTTCCGGATTTTTATAGTACTCTTTCATATTACCTTCGCCATATAAGATGATTTCGCCAATTTCTCCAGGAGCTACATCTTCATTTAATGCATTAATAACACGCAGCTCTGTTCCAAATGGTGCTCTCTTGCCGATACTACCTGCCTTGTGAGGGTGGTCGCTAGCATGTAAAATCGACCCGCTTGGACCGGCTTCCGTTAAACCGTACACACATACTAAGTTGTCCGTATTAAACTGCTGTTGAATATAAACGACTTCTTTTTCAGACAGTGGTGCGCCTCCGTACACCCACCATTTCATTGAAGATAGGTCCGCATTTGCAATACGTGGTGAGCCGGCAGTTAGAAGGTAGGCAACAGGTGCGCCGAAGAAGTGTGTAGTTTTGTATTTTTCTACTGTATCTATTAATAAGTCAGGTGTAAACGTCGGTGTAAGTACAGCTGTTGCCCCGACTAAAATGGCTGTAACTAAAAATAAATTCAATGGTGCAGAATGAGTCAACGGCATCATAATAAGCATTCGGCTTTCGGGTTTTACTTCCATTTCAATGGCAATCATATGCGATACAGCAAGTACATTGCGGTTTGTCAGTAAAACTCCTTTTGGATTGCCTGTAGTGCCGGATGTATAAAGTAAAGTCGAATCATCATCCTCCACTAAATCACAGCAAACGATCTCATTATGGGCAGACGTCTGGAATTGATCGAAGCTTTGCCATTCATGGACAGCAGGACCTGTTTTTACTTTTAGACCGTTGAACATAATCGTAGCGGCCTGTTCGAAAATCAGCTCATGGACAAAGATTGCCTTCGCGTCGCTATGATTGAGCACATACTCAATTTCGCGAGTGACAAACTTGGCGTTGATCGGTACAACGACAGCACCAACGCGCTGAAGGGCAAAGTAAAGCGCGACGAACTCTTGCATATTTGGCATGAAAATCCCGACCTTATCGCCTTTAACGATGCCGCTTGCACGGAATGAACCGGCAATTTTATTTACTTGATCATCTAATTGTTGATATGTCGTTTCCTGACCGAGACTAATGACAGCAACTTGATTCGGATACTTTCTTGCATGACGAGCTAAAAGATTAGAAATATTCATGATTGGTCCTCCAATAATAGAATTAGTTTTTCCCGAAAAACAGCTTCCGTCCTTTCGATATCTTGACGGATTTCATATAACTCTTGAATCTTCTGATCAATTTCCTTTATCTTTTGCTGACCGTATTCGATTGTCCGCTCCAGCTGTTTAATACCTGTACGATCAAGGTCAAAAAGCAAAATCATTTCCTTAATTTCTTCCATAGAAAAGCCATACTTTTTTCCGCGGATAATTAGCTTGATCTTTGCCTCCTCCCGTTTGGAATAATGACGCATTCCATTATGAGGTCGTGTCGGTTTCAAAATCCCGAGCTCTTCATAGTAGCGTAATGTTCTCGGTGTGAGTGCATATTCTTTAGCGATCATTTTAATGGATTTCACATAAGACACCCCCCATTGGCGAAAGTATACCATTTACGTTAACGTCAATTTAAAGAGAAATAAAGAATAAAATAGAGAAAATTTTTATTGAGAGAGATAATTGTGAATTGTGTTTATATGTAATTTTTCTTATATATAGGAATAAATAATTAAATTTACAATTCTGAATATTACATATTGTAAAACTATTAATGTACTTGTAAACTTGTCATACAAGCTTAAAACTTTTCATAAACGGGGGGAATGAAATGAAAAAGTCACTTTTATTATTTTTGGTAGCGCTAACATTAATCTTGTCCGGGTGCATAGAACGACGTGAATTCATTACAATTGCAACTGCATCGGCAGGGGGGACTTATTATCCAATCGGGGTTGGTTTAGGGAATCTATGGACTGAAATTTTAGTTGAAGACAATGTTAAGGGGACAGGTCAATCATCAGCAGGATCCGTAGAGAATATTCAGCTATTAAAAAATGAGGAAGCTAAAGTAGCGATTCTGCAAGGGTTGATAGGTGCGCAGGCATATGAAGGGCGTGGAGGAAACTTTGAAGGGCGACCTTATAAAGATTTACGTTCAATCTCCATGCTTTGGTCAAACGTTGAGCATTTCGTATTGATGAATAAAGAAACTGAAACAGGAACTATTTCAGATATCGATATGAAATCATTTTCAGTTGGACCGCAAGCATCGGGAACAGAGCAATCAACACTTGTTATCATGGAAGGGCTTGGCTTAACGAAAAAAGACATCACACCTGAATATTTAGGGTATGATGATACGATTTCAGCGATGCGGGACGGGCGTTTGGACGGAGGTTCATTACCGGCAGGTGTACCGGTTTCATCTATTATGGACATGGCTGCATCAGGTGTTAAAGCATCGGTTCTGGACGTAACGGATGAACAGCTTGATAGTATTAACAGCATATTTAATACATGGTTCCGTTATGTTATTCCAGCAGGTACATACACGGGAATCGATAAAGAAATTAACACAATAGCGCAGCCAAACTTTTTAGCTACAACAGCACAAATGGATGAGGATCTTGTTTATAAGTTAACGAAAGCTATCTATGAAAACTTAGACAAAGTACATCAAATTCACAATTCAGCGACTGAAATAAAATTAGAATCAGCATTAAATGGTCTTCCGACACCGCTTCATATCGGGGCATACAAATACTTTATGGAAGCTGGCTTAGACATACCAGAACATTTAGTTCCACCTGAAGCAGGAGAAGAACAACAATAAAATCCATTATGGGGGTGTAATGATGATTTTTACGAAAAAAGAAAAAGAGTTCGATGTAACAGAGACACTAGAAAATGATAAAGAGGCTGGTGGGGCGATCCGAACGTTTACCGGTAAAACAGGCGTTATTATTTCAGCATTATTGTTTGCACTGGCATTTTTCTCGATATACGTAAACAGCTTAATGAATATCCAGGAAATATATCGTAATGCCATTTTCCTGACATTTATATTAGTGCTGACATTTTTACTTTATCCGGCAACAAAAAAATCGAGTAAAACGAAGATTACAGTTATCGATTATATTTGGGCGGCATTTGGCTTTGTCGGGGGAGCTTATATCCTATTAAATTACTCAAATATTCATAATGTGAAATTTTCAGAGCCGACAGTTATTGATTATGTATTTGCATTCATAACAATAGTCGTATTACTGGAAGTTTCTCGGCGCACGATTGGACTATTTATTCCAATCTTATCGGTGATTGCTTTATTCTTTGCACTTTTTGGTCCATGGTTTCCAGGAATGTTTGGACATGCAGGTTTTAGCTTCGAACGTTTACTCTATCGTTTATATATGACAACTGAAGGTATCTTCGGGATGACCTTCTCGATTGCGACAACCTATATTGTCATATTCATTTTATTTGGTGCTTTTTTAAATGCAAGCGGAGCAACACGACTATTTAATGACTTGGCATTATCCATTGCAGGTCAACGTCGTGGGGGACCAGCACAAGTAGCTGTATTGTCTTCTGCATTAACTGGGATGTTAAGTGGATCGGCGGTAGCGAATGTTGCCACAACTGGTACATTTACAATTCCATTGATGAAGAGTATCGGTTTAAAGCCACGCTTTGCTGCAGCGGTTGAAGCTACTGCCTCTACAGGTGGTATGATTATGCCACCAATTATGGGAGCGGCTGCATTTATTATGGCTGGTTTCTTAGGAGTAGGTTATAACATCATTGTTTTAGCGGCAATTATACCAGCAATTCTTTATTACGCTTCCCTCATCATTGCTATTGATATAGAAGCGAAAAAGCAAGGATTAAAAGGGATTAGTAAAGAAAACATACCAGATGTAATAGAAGTTATTAAAGTACGTGGTGTGCTAATTTTACCGATTGTCATTGTCATTGTGACATTGATGACTGGTTTCACAGCATTATTGGCAGGTTTCTCGGGAATATTCGCTTGTATTGTAGCAAGCTGGTTAACGAAAGACAAAGAATTCCGTATTGGTATTAAATCAATTGTAAACGCATTAATTGAAGGTGCACGAGGTACAATCCAAGTAGCCGTTGCCTGTGCAACAGTAGGGATTATCATTGCAGTAATTACGATGACAGGTTTAGGTTCAACTCTGGCCTATAACATTATTCAAATCTCAGGAAATAATTTAGCAATTATTTTAATCCTCGTTATGATTACGAGTATCGTGCTAAGTATGGGCTTACCATCAACGGCTTTATATATTGTCGTAGCGGTTGCAGCTGCACCAGCCCTAATTGAAGCTGGCGTCAACCCAATTGCCGCACATTTCTTTGTATTCTGGTTCGGTGCACTTTCAAATATTACACCACCTGTAGCACTAGCCTCCTATACAGCGGCAGGTATTGCAAGAGCCGATGCGATGCAAACGTCTTGGACAGCGGTAAAACTCTGTTTACCAGGATTCCTATTACCATTCATGATTGTATATAACCCGGCACTTGTCATGCAGACAGATGCAACAGGAATAGATGCAATACTATCAATCGCTTTTGCCTTTACAACATCAATTTTAGGTGTGTTTGCATTATCGACAGCTGTATTTAATTTCTTTACAACAGGTATGAATATGATGGAACGTATGCTAATGGGGATTGCGTCAATTCTGCTTATTATTCCGGAATTAATTACAAGTGCAATCGGACTTGCTCTTATTATAATAGTATTAGCAATTCATATTCCACGTGGTAAAAAGGTGAATGCCCAAGTTAATAATTTATCTGTTGAAAGATAGGAGTTTTCATATGCAAGTAGAACGCAAAAAAGTTGCGGATCAGGTTTTAGATTTTTTAATCGAAATGATGCGTACTGGTGAATTACAAACGAATACAATATTACCTACCGAAAATGCATTAGCAACACGCTTTGGTGTAAGTAGAGCACCGATTCGAGAAGCATTGAAAGTACTTGAAGTGGCAGGTGCAATCGAAAGTAGACAAGGAGGAAGAAGTTTAGTTAAAGAAGTGTCTTTAGCTGAATTGCTTGATCCCGTTCGTTTCCAGCTTATCCATAAAAAACAAGTGCTCGATTTATTGGAATTTCGAATCATTATAGAGAGTGAAGCGGCTGCACTTGCTGCTGAACGACGAACAGAAGAAGAGCTGGTTGAGATTCAAAACTTAGTAGATCACTTCCAGCATTTAATGCAAGATAATCAAGCGATTGGACATGAAGAAGACTATCAGTTCCATCAATTCATAATGAAAGCAAGTAAAAACGATTTTATATCTGGAACAATTAGTAACTTAAGTGATCTGCATCTACGTGCTTTAAAGTTTTCATTATCCCATAATTTAGGATGGGACAAGAAACGTCAAGAAGTAGCGAAGGAGCATATGCTAATTGCTCAGGCAATCGCAAAGAAAGATTGCGAGGGTGCAAGACATGCGATGCGTGAACATTTAAACAATGCACGCCAAAAAATTCTCAACTTACCGGAAGAGTAACGTTACGATGTTCTCTATCGCGGTCGGAAATTAGCGGACAGTGGAGGGAACGAGATGAACCAAATCCTAGAGCTTTTAAATCAAAGTATACAAGATGACACACGTATACTTACTGAAAAGGCTGATTTAGTAAGTTATTCTTATGATGCTTCATTCGGTTCGTATATGCCTGAATACGTTGTACAGCCTTTATCAACAGAAGAAGTAGCCTCTGTTATAAAGCTGGCGAATACTCATAAAATTCCCGTCTATCCACGCGGACAAGGGACAAGCTTAAGCGGTGGCCCTTTGCCTGTTCGTGGTGGGATTGTGCTTGATCTCTCCCAATGGACATCGAAATTAGAAATTGATGCGGAAAATATGTTGGCAATAGTATCACCAGGGGTTACAGCACAGGCGATTAACGATGCCGCATTGCTATACGGTCTTATTTACCCTCCTGATCCGAGCAGTATGAATATCGCGACAATCGGAGGTAACCTAGCTGAAAATTCAGGTGGACCAAAAGGATTAAAATATGGTGTAACAAAAGATTACGTAATCGGCTTGGAAGTTGTCACTCCTGAAGGAGATGTCATTCGGACGGGTGGTAAAACGATGAAAAATGTAACCGGCTATGATTTAACAAAGCTTATAGTCGGCTCTGAAGGAACATTAGGAGTCATTACAGAGGCCATTTTACGTTTATATCCAAAGCCGCAAGCAACGGAAACATTAATGGCTCAGTTTGATGATATTGTCGATGCAGGACGCGCTATCTCCAATATTTTAAGCGCAGGAATTATACCAGCAAAACTTGAGATTATGGATAGAGCCTCGGTAGATGCAGTTGAAGCGTATCGCCCATCAGGATTACCAACCAATATTGATGCGTTAATTTTAATTGAATTAGATGGTCACCCAGAGGCAATTAAAGATGAAATTAAACGAGTAAATGATGTTTGTATTAAAGATAATGCCCGTGCAGTTCAAATCGCGCAAACAAAAGAAGAAGCGGCACAGCTATGGCAAGCGAGGAAACTTGTATCGCCAGCAATTGTTCGTCTTAAACCGACGAAAATTTCTGAAGATGCAACCGTCCCGCGCAGCAAAATTCCGGAGATGTTTCAACGTTTAAAGGAAATACGTGAAAAATATAATGTCGACCTTGTAGTGTTCGGTCATGCAGGTGATGGGAATTTACATCCGAACATTATTGCGGATGAACGCGATGTGGAAGAAATGCGACGTGTAGAAAAAGCTGTAGAAGAAATTTTCCGTACGGCTATAGAGCTAGGCGGTACATTATCGGGTGAACATGGAATCGGTACGTTAAAAGCACCATTTATGGAAATGGAGCTAGGGGCAGTAGGGGTAGATATGATGAAACGAATTAAACAGGCTTGGGACCCGAACGATATATTAAACCCGGGGAAAATTTTTCCGGAGCCCAATCAAAGGTTCGTGTTAACAAATGACTGAACTCGCATATCAAGAGACACTAAGCTGTGTTCAATGTGGCTATTGTCTGCCAACCTGCCCAACGTATGTAACATTCCAAAAAGAAACCCATTCACCACGTGGCCGCATAAATCTCGTTAAAATGGCTGCCGAAGGAAAAATCACTTATGACGAAATAACCGAGGCGATTGATTTATGTCTAGGTTGCCGTGCATGTGAAACTGCCTGCCCAACAAACGTACAATACGGGAAAATTTTGGAGTCGGCGGTCGAAGTGTTAACGGTTCATAAAGAACGACAAATGAAAAAACGCATGAAAACTGTGAAATCGCTATTATTCAACCAAGTTGTACCAAATAAAAATATTCAAAAAGTCCTTGGTACCGGCTTAGCTATCTATCAAAAAACAGGTCTGCAAAAAGTTATGCACAGAACAAATGCATTAAATATTTTGCCGGAAAATCTACATTCATTTGAAACGATTTTACCAACCGTCGAAGGACCGATGAAGCGAAATAAAAGAAAAATGCATTATACGGTACAAGCTCAAAAACCAGTATTTAAAGTAGGCTTTTTTGTTGGCTGTATTATGGACACAATGTTTTCATCGATTAATACACTTAGTATGAGACTATTGCAGCAAGCGGGCTGTGAAGTGACTGTTATTAAAGAACAAGGCTGCTGCGGTGCGCTTCATCAACATAGTGGTTTATCAGATAATACCCGTCAATTGGCAAAGAGAAATATCGAAGCGTTTGAGCAATATGATTTTGATTACGTAGTAAATAGCATTGGTGGTTGTGGAGCTATGTTAGGGGAATATCCGCAATTATTAGCAAGTGAAGCAGATTGGGTAAAACGTGCAATAAACTTTTCCGCAAAGTCTGTAGATATAAGCGTGATTTTAAGTCAGCTATCACTGCCATTTAAAAAAGATTTGCCATATATCGTTACTTATCAACCGTCTTGTCATATGACAAATGTACAAAAACGTGTAGATGAACCACTTCATATGATCAACAGTATTCCGGGTATTGAACTAATGCCATTGCCGGAAGCCCATATGTGTTGTGGTTCTGCAGGGATATATAACATTATTCGTTATAACCATTCCATGAAAATATTAGATGAAAAAATGAAGCATGTGAAGTTATTACAACAACGACCAAATATAATAGTTACGACTAATCCTGGCTGTCATTTACAAATGAAGTTAGGTGTAGAGCGTGAAGGGTTAACTGAAACAGTTCGGGTTGTACATCTAGTCGAGTTGTTAGCTGAAGCATGCGGAATAGAAGCGTAAGGGGGAAAATAGATGTTAGAAGTAGTGATTATAGGTGGTGGGATTGTTGGTTTATCTGTTGGACTAGCTTTAACAGAACGCTTCCCGGATAAAAAAGTAGTCATTTTAGAAAAGGAGAATTCGGTATCGAAGCATCAAACCGGCAATAATAGTGGTGTGATCCATTCCGGCATTTATTATAAACCTGGCAGCTTTAAGGCACGTTTTGCTAAGCAAGGAAGTCAATCGATGGTGGCCTTTTGTGAAGAACATGGCATTGAATACGACATTTGCGGGAAAGTAATTGTGGCAACAGAGCAACACGAACTGCCGCTATTACAAAACTTATACGAGCGCGGTATACAAAACGAGCTTGAAATTGAAATGCTGAATGCAGAGCAACTTAAAGAAATTGAGCCGCATGTAGCGGGGCTTGGTGCTATTCGTGTTCCGCAAGCCGGGATTGTGAACTACAAGCAAGTATCGGAAAAAATACGAGAGTTAATAGAAAAAAACGGTGGAGAAATTCGTTGTGGGGTAGAAGTGAAATCAATTAATGAACACGATAATGGTGTGACAATTGAAACTTCTAAAGGTACAGTCGAAGCAAAAGTGATGATTAACTGTGCAGGACTGCAAAGTGACCGCATCGCAAAAATGACAGGATATTCTGCGGATTTAAAAATTGTACCTTTCCGTGGCGAATACTATAAGCTCAAAGAAAGCAGCCGTAGTTTAGTCAATCATTTAATCTATCCTGTACCAAATCCGGACTTTCCGTTTTTAGGTGTACACTATACGCGCATGATTGGCGGAGAAGTAGAAGCAGGTCCGAATGCTGTGCTTAGCTTTAAACGGGAGGGATATAAAAAAACAGATATAAACCTTTTTGATATAGCTGAAACATTAACTTACAAAGGGTTTTGGAAGCTAGCAGGGAAAAATATGAAAGAAGGGCTGAATGAGATGGCCCGTTCATACAGCAAAGGGTTATTCGTGAAAAGTTTACAAAAGCTTATTCCGGAAATTCAAGCGGATGATTTAGAACCGGGTGGAGCGGGAGTACGGGCCCAAGCACTAAAAAGTGATGGCTCAATGGTTGATGACTTTTATTTCATCCCTGGTAAAAGCAGCATTCATGTACTAAACGCCCCTTCACCAGCAGCAACTGCATCTCTTGAAATCGGCAAGGAAATTGTCTCTAGATTTGAGAAGAAATTTGAAACTGTTTATTCATAAAAAGATAAAATACCGAAAGCTCAGATTTTAGAGAAGCTTTCGGTATTTTTTTGTAATCTGTTTAATAGCTGAAAGAAGGCCTTACTATATAAAAAAATAGTACGCAATAAGTAATAATCTCATTGACAATCATTATCAAATAGCTTTATTATTCTAATTAGCGATAATGATAATTGTTATCAATCAACTTTAAGGGGCGTTAATTAGATGAAAACGAAAAAGTTCTATTCTTTAATGGCAATGCTTTTCGTAGCAATGGGCTTACTAGTTGTTGCGGGTTGCTCAGATAAAGAAACAAGTACAGATAAGAATTCAAATGAAACAGCAGGCTCTTCGAATTCTGAAGATTCAGCTACGCAATATCCAATCGTAATCAAACATGCATTAGGAGAAACAGTAATTGAAGAAAAACCGGAGCGTGTAGCAACGGTTGCATGGGCAAACCATGATGTGGCACTTGCTCTAGGTGTAGTACCAGTAGGTTTCTCAGCAGCAAACTACGGAGTGCAGGATGAAAGCGGTATGCTTCCATGGACAGCGGAAAAATTAAAAGAGCTTGGTGAAGAAAATCCGAACATCTACCAAGATACAGATGGCATAGATTTTGAAGCGATTTCTGATTCAAATCCGGATGTTATTTTGGCAGCATATTCAGGCCTTACACAAGAAGAGTATGATACATTAAGCGAGATTGCACCGGTCGTTGCATATCCGGAAACTCCATGGGTTATTACATGGCGTGACCAAATCCTATTCAATGCTAAAGGAATGGGTATGGAAGAAGAAGGTAAACAATTAATCGCTGATACAGAAAAATTAATTCAAGATAAAGCAAACGAATTCCCTGAAATCAAAGGTAAAAAAGCGGCGTTCGGTATGTTTAACGCTACAGATTTATCGAAGTTCTATATTTATACACCAGCTGACCCGCGCGGCGAATTACTGGAAGAGCTAGGTATGGCATATCCGGAAAGCATTAAAGCGCAAGTTCAGGATGAAAGCAGCTTTTATATCGAGTTAAGTGCAGAAAATGCAGATGCTTTAAATGATGCTGAAATCCTGATTGCATATGGCGATGACAACACATTAAAAGCACTTCAGGCAGATCCGATTTTAGGCGAAGTACCTGCAATCAAAAATGGTACGGTTTTAATTATTCCTGACAACACACCACTAGCTGCTGCAGGAAATCCGAACCCGCTGTCAATTCAATATACAATCGACGAGTATGTAACTTTAATTTCGGAAGTTGCGAAAAAGTTAAAGTAATATGAAAAGTACATCCGTTTTAGAAAAGAAGCAAATTATGATGCCGCGTAATTTTATAAAAGTTTTATTGCTTTTAATTATTTTACTCGGACTATGTATACTAGCATCACTTATATTTGGCTCACGGATGATCAGCTGGACAGATCTTCTGAATGGATTATTCCATTCAGAAGCTCAGTCTCATGAAGCGAACGTCGTAAGGCAGCGTGTGGTAAGAACGATTTTTTGCTTACTATGTGGCGCAGCATTAGGTGTTTCCGGAGCGCTTATGCAATCGGTAACGCGTAATCCTATTGCAGACCCAAGTATATTAGGTGTAAATACAGGGGCATCCCTATTTGTCGTTTGCGGCATTGCCTTTTTGAATATCAGTTCAGCAAATCAGTATATTTGGCTTGCGATAGCGGGAGCTTTTATTACCGCTATTTTTGTATTTGGGATTGGTTCAATGGGGAAAGGCGGCGCGACACCATTAAAGCTCGTATTGGCAGGTGCAGCTACGAGTGCAATTTTGTCATCACTGGTCGTTGCAGTCATGATACCAAGAACGAATGTAATGGATCAGTTCAGATTTTGGCAAGTCGGAAGTGTCGGTTCCGGCAGCTGGGATACAATCACATTATTTATTCCATTTATTGTAGTAGGACTATTTATTGCCTTTATTACAGCGCCGGCATTAAATGCGATGGCATTAGGTGATGATGTTGCGACAGGGTTGGGTGTACGCACAGGTACTGTAAGAATTGTAGCGGCATTAGGTGGCGTATTATTATGTGGTGCTGCGACGGCTTTGGCAGGTCCAATCGGCTTTATTGGTTTATTAGCTACACATATCGTACGTCTCGTAGTAGGTCCTGATCTACGTTATATTATTCCGATGTCAGCATTGTCGGGGGCGATTATTTTAACCTTTTCCGATGTGATCGGAAGGCTCCTCGGCAGTCCAAGTGAGCTCGAAGTTGGAATCGTGACGGCCTTTATTGGTGCGCCGATTTTAATTTTAATTACGATGAAAGCGAAAATGCGTGCAATATGATGAATGAAACGATGAATATGATTAAGACGTCAAGATTAAAAAGAAAACGCCGGTTTATATTGATGACTTCCTTGATGGCTGTCATTTCGCTAGTACTTTGCGGTTTGATGCTTATGCTTGGCAACACGATTTATCCGGTACAGGATGTCATAAAGGTTTTACTAGGTGAACAAGTGAAGGGAGCATCCTTTGCGGTAAATACTATTCGTTTCCCGAGAATGGTAGCCGGTTTGTTTGCAGGCTTTGCATTTGGTGTCGGGGGCTATATTTTCCAGACGATGCTGCGCAACCCGCTGGCAAATCCAAATGTAATCGGAATTACAACAGGTTCAAGTGCTGCAGCTGTATTTTGTATCATTGTATTGAATGCAAGCAATACGGTTGTCTCCATCGCAGCTGTAATAGGAGGGCTTGCAACCGCTATCTTTATTTATCTGCTGGCAAAAGGCACATCCTTTTCGATTGGTCGACTTATTTTAATCGGTATCGGCATTCAGGCGATGCTGACGGCCTTTATCAACTATTTAATGCTCATCGGGGATACACATGATATTCCGGCTGCAATGAGATGGCTGAGCGGTAGTTTAAACGGTGCTAAATTAACGAACTTATACCCGCTAATACTTATCGTGTGTATTTGCACACCGATTTTAATGTATTTTGCGAAGCGTCTGGAAATGCTTGAACTTGGTGAACAGGCGGCAACATCTCTAGGCGTCAATACAAATCAAACGAGAGTCATCCTTATTATTACGTCGGTGCTCATGATTGCATTGGCGACTGCTGCAACTGGTCCAATTGCCTTCATTTCCTTTTTGGCAGGTCCCATTGCAAAAAAATTAGTAGGTGTCGGATTTTCAGGTCTTATTCCTGCAGGTTTAATCGGGGTCATTTTAGTATTGGCGGCAGATCTTATCGGACAGTTTGCTTTTGAGACACGCTATCCGGTAGGGGTCATTACAGGGATAATCGGTGCACCATACTTAATTTATTTATTAATCCGTATTAATCGGAAAGGAGATTTATGATGAAATCGACACATACATTCCAAACGGAAAATCTTGTTGCAGGCTATGACAACAAAGCGATTTTACAAGGTGTTAGTCTAGGGATTCCAAGCAATAAAATCAGCATTATTATCGGTTCGAATGGCTGTGGGAAATCGACACTTTTAAAAACGATGGCACGATTAATCAAGCCGATCTCCGGCCAAGTATTGTTGGATGATAAATCTATTAACAAAATCCCGCCGAAAGAGCTTGCACGAGTTTTAGGACTTCTTCCGCAATCACCGATCGTACCTGAAGGCATCACGGTTGCTGACTTAGTTGGCCGGGGCAGGTTTCCGCATCAGAGCTTTTTAAAGGGCTGGTCAACTGAGGATTATGATGCAGTTGCGGAAGCGATGGAAATGATGAACATTACCGAACTTGCCGACAGTCATATCGATGAGCTGTCAGGAGGGCAAAGACAACGTGTATGGATTGCAATGGCACTTGCACAGCAAACCGACATTTTGTTTTTGGACGAACCGACTACATACTTGGATATTACGTACCAAGTGGAGATTTTGGACTTATTGACGGATTTAAATCGTAAGCACGGAACGACAATTGTGATGGTACTCCATGATATTAATTTATCCGCCCGCTATGCCGACTATATTTTTGCTTTACATAAAGGTCGACTTGTTTCGGAGGGAACACCAGCACACGTAATTACGAGTGATTTGATCAAAGATATATTTAATTTAAACTGTGTTGTCACACAAGATCCTGTTTCGGATTCGCCTTCTGTTATACCAATCGGAAGACACCATTCGAAATCCGGAATGCTCGTTTAGCTGCACTTAGTCAATGGAATCCGGAGGCGATTTCGCGACAAGCGTAATTGTCCGTCAAATGAAAAGAATGGAGTGTTTCGAATGAACGAAATTTATGATGTAACGATAATTGGCGGTGGTCCTAGTGGATTATACAGTGCGTTCTATGCAGGGTTGAGAGATTTAAAAACGAAAATTATTGAATTTCAGCCGACGCTCGGCGGGAAGCTTCACGTTTATCCTGAAAAGATCATTTGGGATATCGGCGGTATGCCTCCAACACCAGCACAGCAAGTCATTGAAAATCTTATTAAACAGGGACTGACATTTAAGCCAACTGTATGTCTAAATACGAAAGTCGATTTCATCACAAAAAAAGAAGATTTATTTGTGATTGAGACAAGTTCAGGCGAAAAACACTATTCGAAAAAAGTGATCGTTGCAGTAGGCGGCGGCATTATTAGTCCGATTAAATTGCATATTGAAGGCGCGGAAAAGTATGAAGTATCGAACTTGCATTATACAATTCGAGGTATTCAAAGCTTTAAGGACAAGTCACTGCTAATTTCAGGCGGCGGCAATTCGGCGATTGACTGGGCGAAGGATCTGATCGGTATTGCCAAGCAGATTACCGTCATTTACAGAGGCGAAAAGCTATCTGCGCACGAAGCACAAATCCGACATTTGCAGGATAATGGCGTTCCGATCATTACAAATACACAGATAAAAACACTTGTAGCGAATGAGACAAAAACAAAAATAGAAGAAGTCATTTTGGAAAATGTCGTAACAAAGGAAACATCGAAAATCGTTGTAGATGATGTCCTTGTAAATCACGGCTATGACCGGGATTCTTCATTTTCTTTTGATGCGGCACTCTCTCCGGAAAAAGATAAAGACTATGACTATTATTATTTGACGGACGGTAAAGGACTCACATCGGTTGACGGTATTTATGCTGTTGGCGATATTTCCAAATATGATAATAAAGTATATTTAATTACCGGTACATTCCAGGATGCTGTCAATGCGATCAACGCCATCAAAATTAGTCTTGAACCAACAGCAGATCAGTATGCAAAAGTTTCTTCACATAATGAAGTGTTCGAAAAACGCAACCGTGAACTGATGAAAGACATGCTCGTGAATGGCTAGTAAGATGAACGCTTAAATAGAATAATTACAACGCAGAAGTTTACCTGAACTTCTGCGTTTTTTTATTGATGATGGAAGGGGAGTAATTGATTATAATGGAAGTATTAGGTAATCTATGTAATGCATTTAAGGGAGGGGATTATAATGGTTTTTCAAAGAGTAGTTGATTATAAATGGCTCTTGATTGCTTGTGTCATTTTACTGAGCAATATGGTTGTTTATCAGTTGTCGTTTGTTTCCGCACTTTCAGATGAGGAAGTAAGGGGAATGGTAATCGGTTCGCTAATTGACTGTGCAGTAGTGGCACCAGCGCTTCTCTTGCTGCAAAGGGGAAAATGGACTGTCAAAAATTTTATTGTCTTTGTTGGAGCGGGTATTTTGTTTGCTCGACTAGTCATCCCTAATGGATTGATGGAACCATTCCGTTACATAACTTTTTCTGCAATCGCTGTAGAAGCGGGATTGGTTTTTGTGGAATTGATCATTTTATTTGTTTTCATAAAATATTTACCGAGCATCATTCGGGCGGTCAAATTCGAGCAGGAACAACTTATTTTTGCATTTCCTCGAATCGTAGCAGAGAAAGTGAAAGATAACGTATTAATGAGAGTACTTTGCCAGGAGATGCTTGTTTTTTATTATGCATTTTACAGTTGGAAGAAAAAACAGCCAGACGGATTTACCGTTCACAAAAATACGATGTATGTCCCTGTGCTATTTATGATTTTTCATGCCGCATTATTTGAAGCAATCGCATTTCATTGGTTTTTCCATGACCGTATGCCGATTTTAGCTTGGGGTCATACAGTTCTCTCACTTTATGGACTCATATTCTTGCTGGCAGATTCTCGTGCATTAGTACTAAATCCAGTCCGTATCGAAAACGGATATTTATATCTTTCCAACGGCTTAATGAAACAAACAAAAATTGACCTGAAAAACATTTCGCAACTGCATATGTCCGTACAAGATGAAAAGATTCATCATTTTAAAGTATTAGGAAATACAGAGGAACTGCCTGATTTTGTTATTGAGCTGAAGGAATTGCAGACGATCCAATTAGTTGGGGGATTTGAAAAAAAGGCAAAATATATTGGGGTTTATGCAGACATGCCAGCACTATTACGAAGTGAAATAGAGTTAGCGATAATAGAGAAATAGTGTAAAAGATTAAGAAATGGGGTATAGATTATAGAACGCAATGTTATGAGGTGAAAAGATGAACATTCGAATATTAGGTTATAAAGATGCAGAACAATATAAACGGGTTAGATTACACGGGCTTTTAAATTCCCCGGCATTATTTAGCTCGTCTTTTGAACATGAGAACAACTATACGGTCCCGGAAATTGAACAACGTCTTCGCCCACAAGCAGATAAATTTACGCTTGGGGCATTTGAAGAGAACGAGCTGATTGGAATTGCTACATTTATAAGAGAAACGGGCGCAAAATTAAATCATAAAGGTCTTCTTGTCGGACTATATGTTTTGCCTGAATCGAGAGGAAAAGGTGTAGCGCGGGATATGATAGAGGAACTGTTCCGCCTATTAAGAGAAAACGACGGTCTTGAACAGTTACATTTAACTGTCGAGTCAACAAATGAACAGGCAATCTCTCTGTACGAATCACTAGGATTTAAGCAATTTGCAAAGGAACAGCGTGCACTAAAGGTTGATGGAAACTATTATGATCAAGTGTGGATGGTAAAAGAGTTATAGCTAATAAAAAAAGTAAAAGCAGTTTTTCTGCTTTTACTTTTTTTGGTTATATAGCACTTCCTGCAGAGCCTTTTGATAAGCGCTCTGAAATGATCAGGACAATAAGGATTAGAATAATCTGCAGCACACCATATGCGCACGCTGTACCGAACTTGAAGGCATACAGCTTTTGGAAAATTGCTACTGACAATGGAATCGTCGATGTATTGTAGATCAAAATCGATGCGACGAACTCTCCAATACTCTGGACAAATGCCAGCAATGTACCTGCAAGAACGCCTGATAAAGTAAGCGGGATGACAATTCTTCTGAATGTATACCACCATGTTGCCCCTAAACTACGGGAAGCCTCTTCCACAGACTGATCCAACTGCATGAGGGAAGCGGATGTTGACCTGAAGACAAGCGGCAAATGCCGGATAAAATACGCAAGCGGTAATATCCAGAATGAACCGATCAATACTTGATTGACTGTAAACACGCTTTCCGTAGAGAACGCCGCGATTAAGTTAACGGCTACAACTGTACCTGGCAATGCCCATGGAATCGTAATTAAAATATCAAGTGCTGTTTTCCCTTTGAAGCTCAGTCTAACCATCGCATAAGCAGCAGCAACACCGAATATAATATTGCCGACTGTTGCGATGAAGCCCATCTGCAGCGAGTTCCAAATTGGACGCCATGTCCGTTCATCAGTAAATAGAGCTTTGTAATGGTCGAGCGTATATTCGGTCGGCAAAATCTGAATTGTCCAGGCACCGTCTTTTGAAAATGAAATTAAGATCAGAACTAAAATCGGCAGGATCAAAATTAACGTTCCAATGAACGACAGTGCAACCGCTAAATACTTCAATGGCTTCGAGCTCACTTCCGAACGGTGAACACTTATACCTTTACTTAAATTTTGATAGTTACGTCGGTTTTGATACCAGCGCATAATAAGTAAAAAAGTGATGGACACGAACGATAAAATGGTTGACTGTGTTGCCGCCATATCCAAATTGCCGTTTGTGCGAGATAAATAAATTTGCATCGTCATTGTACGCTCAACCCCGAACATGAGTGGCGCGGTATAGGATGCCATCGACACCATGAAAACGAGAAGGGAAGATGCGATTAAAGATGGGGTAAGCATCGGCAAAATAATTTTCCGCCAAACCCGTATCCGGCTTGCCCCCAGGCTAGTTGCGGCTTCTTCCAAAGATGGGTCAAGCCCTTTAATAGCTGCAGAAGCAGTTAAATAGAAGTACGTATACATCGTAAACGTATGAACAACAATGACACCCCAAATCCCTTTTAATGAAAAAGGAACATCTTCCAATTGCAACATCTGCTGAAATAAGCGCGGGAAAATGCCACTTTCACCATATAAAAATGTAAAGGATAAAACTCCGACTAGCGGGGGCAATGCCATTGGGACAAGTACTAAAATAGAAAGCAGACGGCGACCCGGAAAATCATAGCGTTCCAGTAAAAAGGCCATCATAACCCCGACAACAGCGCAACATATGACACTAATAATCGATATATAAAAGCTATTCCAAAGTGCCTCTAAATTGGCTGTACTTTCTAAACTGAAAAACTTCTGATAGTTTGCTAGCTGATGGTCACCTGCGAAACTCTGAATAAATGTTGAGTAAAATGGATAAATAACATAGGCAAACAATATTAAAAACAGCGGGGAGATAAGAATATAGACAAAATAGCGTGATTGTGTAAGACGAGACCACCAACTCGCTTCGTATGTGTCAACGGATTTTTTGCTCATTGTGTGCCTCCTCTCTTATTCTCCTAGGAAATAAATATTTTGTTTCGGGATATGTAATTCAATCATATCGCCAGCTTGCAGTATTGCAGTACCCCGACTAATAATCATTGCTTTTAATGTTGTATCATTCCATTTAACAAAGTAATTTACGCTGAGTCCGGTAAATTCGATCAGCTCGACGATACCTGTAACGGTGTTTTCGCCAGGACCGCCTTCAAATGCTTCAGGACGGACTGATACATAAATTTCGTCCCCAGTTGATACTTGAAGACCCGGTGCCAGGTTTTCTGTCAGGCCTTGGAGTTCAAGTCCTTTCTCATTTGTAACAGTAATAATATTGTCTTCAATCAATGTTACTTTCATCGTAAGTAAGTTTGTTTCTCCAATAAAAGTAGCGACAAAGCGGTTATTTGGACGGTGATAAATTTCCTGCGGCGTACCGATTTGTTTGACGATCCCATGCTCCATTACCATAATCCGATCCGACATTGCCATTGCTTCAGTCTGATCATGAGTAACGTAAATTGTCGTCACACCCAGCTCTGACTGAATCCGTTTAATTTCAATCCGAGTTTCCTCACGAAGCTTTGCGTCCAAATTGGATAATGGCTCATCCAGCAGCAAGATGTCAGGTTCAATGACAAGCGCTCGTGCCAAAGCAACGCGCTGCTGCTGTCCTCCTGATAATTCATTAATCTTACGTGAGCCATATGGTCCTAAATGAACGAGCTCGCGTATCCGGTCAACCTTTTCTTTGATCGTTTTTTTATCATATTTCCGGATTTCCAGACCAAATGCAATATTTTCATTGACTGTCATATGCGGGAAGAGTGCATAGTTTTGAAACACCATTCCGATATTACGTTTATTGGGCTGCAATGTTGTGACATCCTGATTGTCAAAGTAAATCTTTCCTTGAGAGGGGTAGTAAAATCCGGCAATCATCCGTAAAGTTGTTGTTTTGCCACAGCCACTTGGACCTAAAAATGTAAAAAATTCACCCGATTTTATATCCAGCTCTAAATCTTTGACGCTTACGACATCACCGAATTTTTTTGAAACGTCGTTAATATGAACAGCTTTCATCCAATCCAACTCCCTTCACACCGACAAATTAGGAAAAGAAAGACCTCTTTATTCAGAGGTCAGTCATATAACTACTATTTGCCTTTTCCTTTAATATTTGTATCCCAATGTTCCATCCATTCCGCTTCTTTATCGGCCATTACTTGCCAATCGATATCCAATGCTTTTAAATCCAACTCTTTATACCAGTTCGGCATTGCATCAGCCGCAATATCCGTACGTGTTGGGATTTGGTAGTACTCTTTCGAAAGTTCTACCATTGTCTCTTGATCGAACAGGAATTCCATAAATAATTTCGCATTTTCTTCGTTTTTAGCATTGTTTACAATACCGACTGCATCGACTAGAATCGGTGCACCACTTTCCGGATAAATAAAGTCAAACGTGTAATCGGTTGTATGTTTTTTCAGTAAAATATCCTGCAAGTTCCATAACGAAATTGAACCTTCCTGGCGTGCCAGCTTTAAATACAATGCGTTAGGATCCTGTGTATATTCTTTTGTATTCGCATCAAGTTGCATCAGCCAATCATAGCCTTTTGACGGATCATCGGCACCTTGACGGAAAATCATAGAAGAATAAATTGTGCGCATCGTTCCTGAAGCAAGAACACCGCGAATTAAAATCTCATCTTTCCACTTCGGATCAAGTAATTCGTCCCAATCCTGTGGACCTTCTTCAGGTGACATCACTTCACTGTTAATCATAATGACTTCAGGCAACAGCATTTCACCGACCCAACGATTTTGTTCATCTTTATGAAGAGGGTCAATGGAATCGATAAATGAAGGATCCCACTGTAAAAGTAAATCTTCATTTGCAGCAACCATCATTGCTGACTGTGTACCACCCCACCAAAAATCTCCTTGTGGATTGGCTTTTTCACCTCGCACACGCTCTAAAATCTGCTGTGCACCCATTGTCATATATTCCACTTTGATATTCGGGTAACGCTCATTAAATTTTTCGATAACACCCTGTACCATGTTTTCGTCACGCCCCGTGTAAATTACGAGCTTGCCGGAAGCATTTTCTTCTGTCGAACCTTCTTTCGTGCCGCTATCGCCTTGAGTTGAATCATTTGCCGTCTCCTCGGAGTCGCCACACGCAACTAAAACTAATAAAAGAGTTGTGAGAATAAGAGAAAGCCAAGTAAATCTTTTCATCCAATGTCCTCCTTACATATAGTTTTTCTTTTTCAAGCAGAATAAAGGATATCTATTCCAATTTCATTTTATCTACAAATTTTTTAATATTCAAACAAATATCCCTAAAACTTTTAATTTTTTACAGTTTACTTAATAGAAAAAGACAAATTTTTATGTAGGAATTACTGTAACGGGGAAAGATGAGAGAATTATAGGCCAGGTTAAATATGAGGAAAATTGTTTTATTTAAATTTATTAAGGGAATTATAAAAGCATCAGCACAACAGCGGTTTTTCCCATTGTTTTGGAATTACATACAGTTGGACGTGCTTCTCATCTCACGATTGATGGAACTTAAATTACCGGAGGAGTGAAAATATGAGTAAAAGTAATAAAGAAATTGCTTTGCAAATTTTAAATGAAAACAGTATTGGCGTTATGGCCACAAATAATAACGGTGTGCCGAATTCGCGCTATATGACATTTCACTATGTAGAATCAAAACTTTATACCGTTGCACTGGAAGATTCGGATGTAGTGCGCGAAATTACTGAGTATGGCGGCACCCATATTTTATTAGGCTATGAAAGCGATGGCTTACTTGAAACATTTTTGGAAATTGAAGGCAATGCAGCGACAACATTGAACGATGTTGTGAAGCAGCAGCTGCTTGAAAAATATCCGGAGCATGCGGACGGAAACTTTGTGCTAATTCAAGTTACGCCGACACGAATGAGAATTATGAATAAAAACGGAAAAAACCAGGAAGAGATTCAACTTTACTAAGGGAGGCAGTATAATGGATACATTAAAAGAAAAAGTACTTTCAATTATTAAAGACCATAAAATCGGGACAATGGCTACATTAAACGGACGTCACCCTTATGTTCGTTACATGACATTTACAAATGAAGACTTCACGCTCTATGCGACAACAACTGAAGACTCTCAAAAAGTGTACGATTTAAATGAAAATCCTTACACTCATATTTTACTGGGCTATACAAAAGAAGATCTTCATGCCCCGTATTTAGAAATTACTGCAAAACTTAGCGAAGTAAAAGATGATACATTGAAGTTGAAAATCACAAACTTCTTTAAAGATGTTTTTACTTCTGAAGACGGGGATATGGTGACACTACAATTTGATCCAATCACAATCAAATTAATGAATGATGGTGAACCCCAGGAACTGAAGCTTTAAGATAGTTGATTTTGCGGCAACAATAAGTAAAAGCTCTTATGGCACAGTATTGAAAACTGCGCCATAAGAGCTTTTGTATTTAGGTTAGAAACATTGGAAAGTCAGAATTGAATTTCGATTAACTGAACTGTATACCCAACCGAAACGACCCCATCTAAATCCTAATATGATATTACTCGTCACAAATGTCGGGAAGAACCAGAAACTATTTCCGTTTCGTTGCCATATAAACGTATTACGGTAAATACAACGTCTTATACCACTGGAACCTTGCTGTGACTGGCTAGCGGATAGTTGTTGCATTTGCGGAGTAAAAGTAGGGGGCGGTCCCATTGGCATTGGAGTATTGCCGCCAGGGCCTCCTCCAGGACCACCACCTGGGCCACCTCCGGGACTTCCAGGGAAGCCGCCGGGGCCACCACCTGGAAAACCACCGGGACCACCACCCGGGAAGCCGCCAGGGCCACCACCTGGGAAACCTCCAGGACCTCCTCCGGGGAATCCAGGTCCAGGGAAACTACCTGGAAAACCTCCCGGGCCTGGTCCTGGTGGTGCTGGGAAAAACTGTTGTTGAAACGGTTGTCCTTCAGGGCTCTCATCAAAGCGTTCAAACGGATTTTGATACAACAAGCATACCTTCTTTCTTAAGTATTCTTTGTAATGTATGTAAATGCGGGTAAACGCCAATAGGAATTCGCCTATAATAGACGAAATACCATAGTGGTTCTTATTTTCACCCAAAATGCGATTTAATTTAAGATGTTTTATTCGATAATGAATGAGGGGAATTGTTAACAAACAATTACTTAAAGAAAGATAGATGATTTGAAAAATGTGTGCAACTGGACTAAAATCACTATGAAGAAGAGAAAGAGAAGGGAATTTATAATGAAAAAATATTTGTTTGCAATCTTCCTATTGTTATTGGCAGGTTGTAGTAATGAAGAAAATCCAAAAGTTAAATTTACTGAGAAACAGGCAGTACCATTTGAAATTATTAAGTATGATGAAAAAATTGCACCGATTTATGAGTCGCTCGTTCCCCATATAGCCTATGCAAATACTCAAGGACAATTTGAATCACTGCAAGCTCGCTTTGATGTAGATAATTTTACGCTTGATATGGATAAGTATATGGCAGTATTTATTGTCACTTACTCTGGTAGCTGTGGTACTTCAGTCGATAATGTATACAAACATGGTAATAACTTGGCCGTTCAATTGATCGACAATGTCGGACAAGTATGTGATGAAGAAGGCGTTCCGCATACATTCGTTCTCCAAGTGAAGAAAGACGAATATGAAAAAGTTCAATTATATAATGGCGAAATTATAAAATCTTCAGTCGATGTAGAATAAATTTTCTTAAAAGTTTTCAGCTTGATTATTCAAAGTTGAAAGCTTTTTTTGTAATTTTTTATTTTTTGGGCACAATTAATTGTGATTTGAAAATAAAAACTATATAATCTTCTTAAACTATAACGTGATGGTTTTGAAGAGCAAATTCTCTTAAAGGAATTAGTAACTTCACCATTTTTGTTAGCATGTACAATAAGATAGTTGGGTACATAAGAGAAAGACCAAATTATTATTAAATCATTTTTGGAGGTGAATCCCTCACGCTGAGGGAAGTAATTGGACGTAAACACCATATTAAACATCATTTTATTAATTATCTTTTTAGGTTTAACCGCATTTTTCGTTGCAGCAGAATTCGCTGTCGTAAAAATTCGTAAATCCCGTATTGATCAATTGATTTCGGAAGGTAATAAAAAAGCAGTCATTGCAAAAAAAGTAGCAGGGGACCTTGATTATTATTTATCTGCCTGTCAGCTTGGTATTACAATTACAGCAATCGGTTTGGGTGCGTTTACAAAGCCGTACGTAAAAGAACTGCTGTATCCTGTATTTGACTGGTTAAATGTTTCAGATGTAGTATCTTCGGCTGCTTCCTATGTAATTGCACTTGCCATTGTAAGTTATTTGCACGTAGTAATTGGCGAAATGGCGCCAAAAACATTAGCGATTCAGTTTTCCGAGAAAGTAACATTAATGCTTGCAGGACCTCTTTATTGGTTCGGTAAAATTATGTATCCGTTTATCCAGGCATTAAATGGAACGTCTCGTTTACTATTACGCGCAATCGGTGTTAAATCAGCAAGTGAAGAGCAGGCCTATTCGGAAGAAGAGCTGAAAATTATTATGGCTCAAAGTTTCCAGGGCGGGCAGATAGACCAACAAGAACTGAAATATTTAGAAAATGTATTTGCTTTTGATGAACGTGTTGCAAAAGATATTATGGTGCCGCGAACAGACTTAGTTACAATCGACAAAGATATGAGCGCCGAAGAGATTATTCAAATTTTAGATGAACATAACTATACACGTTATCCGATTGTTGAAAATAATGATAAAGACCGCATTATTGGTGTCGTCAATGCGAACAAGCTTCTTAGCCATATCGTTTCAAATCGTACGGTACAGCTCGAGCAGTTTTTAACGAAAGTACCATTCGTTTTAGGTGTGACGAGTATCCAGGATGCATTGTTAAAAATGCAAAAGGCGAAAGTGCATATGACGGTTATTATCGATGAATATGGCGGTACAGCCGGTGTACTAACGATGGAAGACGTTTTGGAAGAGCTGGTTGGAGAGATTCGGGACGAATTTGACGAGGATGAAGTAGATGAAATCCGTAAGTCAGGAGAAAACGAATATACGATTAATGGCCGTGTACTGCTCGATGAACTGGAAGATCGTTTCGGGTTTGAGTTTGAGGATAGTGATGAGATTGATACAATCGGCGGCTGGATTCAGCATACGAATATTGATTCGATCAAAAACGGAGAAGAGCTTCAGATCGGTGATGAAATAAAATTTGACGACCATATTTGGGTCATTTCAGATATGGACAATTATCAAATTAAAGAAGTTGTATTAAGACAATATAAACTTCAGCAGTAAATGAACGATACTTTATATGTCTTGGAGGTGAATCCCTCATATTTCGGGGGAATTAATTGGACAGTATTATAATTATAAATTTAATTTTAATCGCGGTTTTTATTTTGTTAACAGCCTTTTTCGTTGGGGCAGAATTCTCTATTTTAAAAGTGCGTATGTCACGAATCGATCAGCTTATCGCAGAGGGCAATAAAAAAGCAGTTACTGCAAAAAAGGTAACACAGGATTTGGATTATTATT
The DNA here is from genome assembly GCF_040273735.1 of Solibacillus sp. Classification (NCBI taxonomy): domain Bacteria; kingdom Bacillati; phylum Bacillota; class Bacilli; order Caryophanales; family Caryophanaceae; genus Solibacillus; species Solibacillus sp. Next base: position 90,093 of record NZ_JBELZM010000013.1, read on the forward strand.
TGTCGGCCTGTCAGCTAGGGATTACGATTACAGCGTTAATTCTTGGTGCACTCGGTGAACCGACCGTAGAAAAAATGCTTGAGCCTGTTTTTGACTATTTCAGCATTCCGGCGGCGGTTGCAACAGCCCTTTCTTATGTAATTGCGTTATCGATTGTTACTTTTTTACACGTAGTACTTGGCGAGTTGATGCCAAAAACATTAGCCATCCAATATGCTGAAAAAATGACACTATTATTAGCACCGCCACTTTATTGGTTCGGGAAAATTACAGGACCGATTATCTCCGTATTAAATGGTTCTGCTCGCGGGCTGCTAAAAATCTTTGGTGTCAAACCGGCTGGTCACGATACCGTTTACTCGGAAGAAGAGCTTAAACTTATTGTGACGCAAAGTTATGAAGGTGGAGAAATCAACCAGACGGAGCTTGCCTATTTAGAAAATATTTTCGCTTTTGATACGCGAAAGTTACGGGAAGTAATGATTCCGCGCAGTGAAATGATTACAATCGAAAAAACATATACATTACATCAAATCCTTGCTGTTATTGATGAATACGAATTTACACGTTATCCGGTCATTGATCGTACTAAAAATACAGCAGCCTTCATCGGTTTCATTAACTCAAAGGAAATGCTGACAGATATTGCTGCAGGCCGTACGAATCATTTCAGTACGTATATTCGTGAGATTCCTCGCTATAAGGAAACGGTAGCGATAAAAGATGTGTTCTTAAAAATGCAGCAATCCCGTAACCATATGGCGATTGTAACCGATGAAAAAGGTGTCACAATCGGTCTTGTTACGATGGAAGATATCCTGTCCGAAATCGTGGGAGAAATTGAAGATGAAGATGATGGGGAAATTGTTCCGTCATTATAAGAAAAGGTCGTAAATGATGGTCGTATCGTCCATTATTTACGGCTTTTTTGCAGTATTACCGAAAGTTGAGTAAATAGATTATAAGGACATTTGTCGTTATAATTGAAGTAATAGGGAGCTGAAAAAAATGCAATGTGGAGCAAAATGCTTTTTAGTGGAAATTGAGCATAATGGCGAAAAAAAACAAGTTCAAGTGAAAGCAAGATCGTCAGTACGTGCCAGAAAAACAGTACGCATTCAATATGAAGAAGGCGTTAATATCCTGTCCGTAAAGGAAGAAAAATAAAAATGAGCAACCAATAATAAGGTTGCTCATTTTTTCATTTGGTTTACTTATTCTGCTTTTCCAGCTTTATTTGTTTAACTAAATGTATAATTAACATAATGATTCCGACTGTACAGAATAGAAGACTGACGATAAATAATACTAGCCATGATGTGATACTCCAATTAGTTGTGAAAAAGATGGAACTGATTAATAAAAGCATCCCGACAAATAAGACAAGATAGCCTTTTTTAGATAATGACACTGTAAAACCTCCTTAAATACATATCATAAAAATAACATAATATTAGCTGACTTATCTATTTAAATGGTTCCATTACCTACTATAAGGCCAACTTCCATTCTCGTCCGGTCGGATTCCGCTTATGATACAATTTCGTTAAGGAATATTAATTCAAGAAAAGAGGCGCAGTACATGGTTCAATCACTCAATCAATTTATTCAAAGGTGGATGCCAGTATTAACACCGCTCAGTTTAGTCATCGGTGTTCTGCTCGAAAAAATCGGGACACATTTCCTTTTTCTAGTCCCTTTATTATTTGCGGTAATGACTTTCATCAGCAGTTTGAATCTGAATTTTCGCGATATAAAAGTGTTTAAACAATACCCTAAAACAATTTTATTTATGATCGCTTTTCTACATATACTTATGCCTTTATGGGCGTTCTTTTTGGCAGAGCTAATATTCGATGACCGCCTATTAACAGTCGGTTTTCTCATCTCCGTTGCCGTGCCAACAGGGGTCACGAGCGTCATTTGGGTGACGATCAGTAAAGGAAACCTGCCTTTATCACTCGCCCTCATATTGATTGACACATTGCTTGCTCCGATACTTATGCCGTTAATTTTGCATTTAGTTGTCGGGGAGTCTATATCTCTAAATACGTCAGCCCTTATTTTTGATCTCATGTGGATGATTGTTCTACCTTCGATATTGGGTATCCTTGTCAATGAATGGACGAAAGGAAAGTTGTTCGAACAATATGGAAAACCAATGTCTTTAATTTCGAAAATCTGTTTGTTCGCAATTATTATGATTAATAGTAGTGCGATTGCACCCTATGTAAAAACGATAGACTTAGAGCTCGCGAAAGTGATTGCTGTTGTTCTGTTTTTAGCAGTTTCCGGTTATGTATTTTCGCTTTTACTAGGCCGTCTATTTTGGAAATCAGAGGCCGATCAGGCGACATTTGTCTTTAATGGGGGAATGCGGAATATTGCTGTAGGAGTCGTTATCGCTACCACATATTTTCCGTCAAAAGTAGCGATGCCGGTCGTTTTCGGGATGTTATTCCAGCAAGTATTAGCTTCAATATTTTATAAAATAATCCGAAAAAATTCGGAAATAGAGTAAAGACGCTCACTAAAAGTGTACTGTGGAAAAATACAGTTGTGTTATTTAGTCGCACATTGTATTATTGGTCTATAGTAAATTATTAAATTTTGAAGAGTTATATAAAAATGTAGCTTCAGCCGGAGAAATATTGTAGTGCAATGATCCATTCACTTACTCGTCTCAAACATCCAGAAGCAATGTAACATCTTAGAATAGCGGGGGAAATTATGAAAAGATTGTTCGAAAAATGGAACAGCATTAACTTAGTAAACCGTATTATTGTTGGTATAATTATTGGCGTTATTTTAGCGCTAACGATTCCTGATGCAGTAAGTGGAATTACCATTCTAGGGACTCTATTCGTTTCAGCTTTAAAAGCAGTTGCACCGGTTTTAGTGTTCGTGCTTGTTATTAATGCGATTGCTTCACATGTTGGCGGCAAAGCAACAAATATGAAGATGATTCTTGCTTTATACGGGGTAGCGACATTAGCAGCGGGATTTGTGGCAGTCATTGCAAGCTTTATTTTCCCGACAGTATTAACATTAAAAACAGAAGCACAGGATGTAACACCGCCTAGTGGGATACTAGAAGTGTTTGAAACATTATTATTCAATATTGTGACAAATCCGGTAAGTGCCATTATGGAAGCAAATTATCTTGGCATTTTAGCCTGGGCAGTTGTTTTAGGGATTGCTTTAAAAGCAGCGAACGATTCAACAAAAGGGGTTATAGCGAATTTTTCTGATGCGATTACGAAAATTGTGCAATGGATCATTAGCTTAGCACCATTCGGTATTTTAGGAATAGTATTTGAAGCGATTTCTACGACAGGCCTTTCAGCATTAGGGGAATATGCTCGTCTAATTCTGATTTTAGTAGGGACAATGTTCTTCGTGGCACTCGTTGTGAATCCGCTGATTGTATATGCGGTAGCAAGAAGAAATCCGTATCCGCTTATTTTTACATCTATTAAAGAGAGTGGAATTACTGCCTTTTTCACACGTAGTTCAGCAGCCAATATTCCAGTCAATATGGCCTTGGCAGAAAAGCTGAAATTAGATAAAGATACATATGCTGTATCGATACCTTTAGGTGCAACAATCAATATGGGCGGGGCTGCGATTACAATTTCTGTATTGACGATGGCAACTGCTCATACATTAGGCATCGAAGTGGATTTTATGACTGCGGTTATCTTAATGGTACTGGCTGCACTGTCTGCTGCTGGTGCATCAGGTGTTGCAGGCGGTTCGCTGTTATTGATTCCGTTAGCGTGTAGCTTATTCGGGATTTCAGATGATATTGCCATGCAAGTCGTGGCAATTGGTTTCATCATCGGTGTTATCCAGGATTCTTGTGAAACAGCATTGAATTCTTCGACAGATATCGTATTTACAGCAGCAGCTGAATATGCGAAAGAACGTAAACAAAACTAATAAAAACTGTGCTGAACGGAATCGATTCCGGTTCAGCACAGTTTTTTTATCGTTCAATCAGCACCGCCAGCAGTAATGTCGCTATCGTAACTTCCCGTATTTGAATGCTCAGCAGCAGAGAAAATAATCGTTGAGAAATCTACATCATATGAGGGTAAATCACCGATTGCTTCAGTAGATGTGTAAATTTGAGTGGCTACAAGCAGCGAGTTAAATTGCCTACGATCTAACTTTAAAAAGCGGCAAATTTCTTCATGCATATCATGGAGTGCCGGGAACTGGTGAACTTCAAATTTGGCGAGCGAGAGCAGGGCAATTGTATTGTAATGGTGCGGCTTAAGCTTTTTTTCTGTCTTTCTAATGTAAGTTGTCAGCTCTTTCAACCGGGCAAAGGTTTCGCTATGAAAGTCCCCTGTTCCGATAGTTAAAATGACTGCTGTATTTGTCGTGGCCTTTGTTCGTTCATAGCCGACTGAAACAAGTGCCTGATAATACTTTTCCACACTATTTGCCAGTACTTTTGTGTCTTCCGCCCGTCCGGCAAGCATCGCACTAGTGGAAAGTTTTAATGGCGCATATTTTACGCTTTGTTTGTTCATTAAATCTTTCATTAACAGATTGATTCGCTCAATATGATTTTCCGATTTTAAATAGGCAGCCGTAATATAGCTGTCATCATGACGGGTAAACTGCTTTGTCAGTAATTTGTGTAGATTTAAAGCCTCACCGATTTTACCAGGTTCCTTTGCATAATGAACAAAGTATGTATTAATAATTTGAGTATTAACTCGAGCAAAGTTATACCATTTTGTATTATTTTTGATCTGCTGACGGACTTTTTCATAATCTTCATAGTTGAATACAATATTGCGGACAGTCAGCTTCAATGCAAGGTCAATATAAAAATATTTTGCATCTGCTCCAAAATATAAAACGATTTTATCAATGTTTGTAAAAAATAATTGTAAATGAGCATTCATCCCGATCACCTCTTACTTAATACGTACGTTTTAAACGAGTAGAAGTTTCATTAAAATATTCGGGAAATAATAAAAACCGTTTACAAAATACAGCATAAATCGATAGAGTATTGTATGATAAATAAGTGATAAATCAAATAAGAAGTCCGTTGAACAGATTGAGAGGTAGTATAGTAATGACTCGACAACCATTTTTACCGATTATTGTCGGTACAGATATTAATGCATATAACATGGCGATTTCTTTCCATGAAGAATATAAAATCCATCCGATTCTAGTTGGAAAAGGTGTTTTGCCTTTTACGAACTTAAGCAATATTCCACGTGCGATTGAGTATGACAAAAAACTAGGTGAGCCGGATCAGTTTGCCAAAATATTGATTAGCGTAGCGAAGAAATATGAAAAAGAAGCGGAAAAGCTGATTTTAATCGGCACAAACGATTTATACGTCCGTTTAATTATTGAAAACCGCGCGATCTTAAGAGATTATTTCGTATTCAACTATATCGATGAGAATTTAATGAATGACTTGCAGATTAAATCCAATTTCTATAAGCTGTGCGAACAACATGGAATCGATATTCCGACGACTGTCTTTTATGATTGCAAAACAGATGGTGCATTTGAAACCGAGATGATGTATCCGGTTATTATTAAACCGAGTAACGGGATTGAATACAGCCGACATCCATTTGAAGGCCAGGCAAAAGTTTTCAAAGTGGAAAACAAAGAAGAAGTTCAAAAAGTAATCGATATGATTAAAAATAGCGGCTACCAGGAAGAGATCATCATTCAGGATTATATTCCCGGTGATGATACAGCAATGTGGGATTCAGTTGTCTATGTAAATTCAAAAGGGGAAACACAGCTTGTATCGTTTGCACAAGTAGTTCTCCAGGAACATACGAAAACGGCAATCGGCAACTACACAGCGCTTATTTCCCGTTATAACGAAGAAGTGATGACAAAACTGCGCGGCTTTTTGGAAGCGGTCGGCTATCGCGGCTACGGTAACTTTGATTTGAAATACGATGAACGTGACGGGAAATTTAAAGTGTTTGAAGTAAATATTCGTCAAGGCCGTTCAAGTTACTATATTAACGCTATGGGTCATAATTTGGCGCGCAACTTTGTGGAAGATCTGATTTATGATATTCCAAAACCATGTGCTTATTTAAAAGGAGATGTCCTGTTTTCAGTCGTGCCGAAAATCGTATTGAAAAAATTCGTATACGATGAAACGGTGAAAAAGGATATTCGACGTCTGATCAATGAAAAGAAACTTGTAAATCCTTTGTTCTATAAACAGGACAAGCATTTCAAACGCAAAATCTACATGTTTATCCGTCAGGTCAACTACTATAAAAAATATAAACAAAACGTATGGTAAACATCAGCCGATTAACAGGAGTTTTCTGTTAGTCGGCTGTTTTCATTATCTGAAAATCTTATACCAAAATGTTATAGTTAAAGAAAATTGAAAAGAGTGATATTTATGACGGTACATACTTTTACGTTAACGATTGACTGGCCAGGGGGACGAAATGCGGTTGGGGACTTGAAAACCGAACGATTGCAGACACAAATTTCGATTCCGCCTGAAATGGATGGACCTGGTATTGGAACAAATCCGGATGAAATGCTGCTCGGTGCCGCGGCAACCTGTTATTTAATTACACTGGCGGCAATGCTTGAACGAAGTCAAATTGATGCAAAGCTTAATTTGAAGTCAGAAGGGCTTGTTGATGTAACAAACGGTGTTTTTACATACAAAGCGATCCACCATTATGTCGACATTGACCTGCAGAACAAAGAAGATGAACGTGCCCGTCGTATAGCGGAGCGCTATGCATATAAGGCAGAGGAAACTTGTATGATTAGTAAAGCGTTAAAAGGGAATGTAGAAGTGCATACACATTTAACTTTGACTTAAAGGGGCGATTTGAATGGATTTCATTTCAACGATAATTCAACTGCTCATTGCATCCGTGCTTATATTCTTTATTAGCGGCCGTTTAATCGGCTCACAAATAAGTCTGATGAAAAGAATATTATCCGTGTTAATTAGTGTTTCCTTAACGACCTTTGTTTTTTGGTATTCATATTTGCGCGGGTCGGACTATTATGACCAAGGAATTGTTTCAAATGTCGTCAACATTACAACAATAATCTGGCTCGGTAGTATGCTTCTGATTTCGATGCTACTTTATCTGTTTTTTGAGCTGTTTGATTCGATAGAATTGAATGAAAACGGCACACCTGTCGGCAGGCGTTCTTATTTTAAAACACTTATTACGTATTGGAAGCGTCAAAAACGTTTACGTGAAGTAGTGGGAATTGCTGTAACAAACGGAGTCACACGAACGATGAAATATGCCCGTGCCCGCGAAGATGAACGTGAACTGGCAAAAGCATTACGGGATACACTTGAGCAGTGCGGCGGGGTATTTATAAAATTTGGACAAGTACTGTCAACACGTAAAGAGCTCTTGTCTCCGATTTTCATTGATGAACTGGAAAAGCTTCAGCAACATGTAAAACCCCTTTCCGAACAGCAAGTTGACCAAATAATTGCCGAAAACTTTAATGCAGGCACGAATCAAATCTTTTCCTATATAAGTAAAACGCCGTTAGCAGCCGCTTCGATCGGCCAAGTACATAAAGCGGTGCTAAAGGAAACAGACGAACCTGTCGTTGTGAAGTTTTTACGACCTGACGTGAAAAATATAATGCAGGATGATTTATCAATTTTAATGGAGTTTGCCAGATGGATTACCAGCAAATCGCAGTGGGCCGAAAACTTGGGCTTTTACGATTTGGCGAAAGGCTTCAGCATGGCGTTGAAGGAAGAAATCGATTTTAATATCGAGGCCCGCAATATGGAGCAGGTTGCCAAAATTGTAGAACGTGGCAGCATCGATGTAAAAGTGCCGAAAGTATATCGGGAGTGCAGTAATTCCAATGTTGTGGTGATGGAATATGTAAAAGGAAAGTCCGTTACTGTAGCAAATGAACTATTTACAGATTTGGGCATTGACCGTCATCAGTTTGCGCAAACATTATTGTATTCGTTTTTAGAGCAAACACTTGTTTCGGGGATTTTCCATGCCGATCCACATCCGGGGAATATTTATATTGAGGAAACCACCGGACGTGTCGCAATCCTCGATTATGGGGCTGTCGGCCGTTTAGCTGAGTTGCAGCAGGAAGGGTTAAAGTATTTCCTTGTCGGAATTCACCAAAACGATGCAGCGCTTGTTGTTGATGGGATTGCTCAGCTTGTAGAAAATGCCGAGCAGATCAATCGGCACGAAATGGAGCAGGCGATTAGCCAGATTCTGCTGAAAATCAACTATGTGTCGACTATCCCGACAGATGAGCTAATGTACTCCATATTCTCTGTTGTGCGTGAGTTTGGACTTCATTTCTATCCATCCGTCAACGTTGCATTACGTGCCATTGTAACATTGGACGGTACATTGTCCATTATTTGCCCAGGATTTAGGATTTTCAGTGAAGTAAAAGACTTTTCCAATGATTATTTGAAATCTAGCTTCTTGAAACCGTTCAAACATCCGGTAGAGACGAAAGACTTAATCGAAGAAGAACTGGCACTGATGTTGCCGAATTTACGGAAAATACCGCGCCGCCTAGATCAGTTGTTCAGAAAAGTGGAGAGCGGGAAAATCATTTTGCATCACGATATTTTTTCTGATAAAGCGAACTCCATGTTTATAACACAGCTGTTTTCACGGTTTGTTCTGCTGATGGTCGGAATTACATTTGGAATTATATCGGTTGCATTGCTAGCAATCTCGCAATTTATTCATAATGCTTATGCAATTTATTTAAATACGGCTGCTTATTTAGGTTTATTTTTATGTGCGATTTTGCTCGTGCGATTATCGATTCAAGCAATCCGAGATATGAAGCGTACAAAGTAGAGGTCCTATTACGGGATCTCTATTTTTTATTTCTCTTCGCTTTATCACTTTACTATAATAAAATACTAAATCACTAGAAGGTTAATGTATTAGCAGGTGAACAATTTTTTAGAAATAAAACGCACAAAGCCTTTAAAACAGGTATTTTCAACTTAACTATGATTTTAAGGATGAAATATTAGTGGCAATTGACTGCTATTTAAACAATAATAAATTTGAGAGATAAGAATATTTAAAAGGGGTGCGGTAAATGATTCAGTTAAACGGACAAAAATTATCGATCGAACAATTGCGAAGCATTTTATATAATGGGGAAAAAATTGAGATAGCGGAAGAAGCGAAGGTACGTGTTGTTAAAAGTCGTGACGCAGTGGAGAGAATCGTTCAGCAGGATAAAACCGTATACGGGATTAACACAGGGTTTGGAAAATTCAGCGATGTGAAAATTGCAGAGCACGAAGTAAGCAAACTTCAAGTTAATTTAATTCGTTCCCATGCATGCGGTTTGGGGGAGCCTTTTTCGGAACACGTTGCAAAAGCGATGATGGTGCTTAGATTAAATGCATTATTAAAAGGGCTATCGGGTATTCGACTGGAAGTGCTGGAACGCTTGTTATGGATGATTAATGAAGAGGTCATTCCAGTTATTCCACAGCAAGGTTCACTCGGGGCATCCGGAGATTTAGCGCCACTTTCTCATTTAGTATTGGCGGTTATTGGAGAAGGCGATGTATTTGTGAATGGTGTCATGCGCCCGTCACATGAAGTATTCGAACGTCGGGGGCTGCCGAAAATCGAGCTGCAGGCGAAAGAAGGTCTTGCTTTAATCAATGGAACCCAGGCGATGACTGCACAGGGCGTAGTCAATTATTTGGAAGCGGAGAAACTGGCTTATGCGAGTGAATGGATTGCAGCGATGACGATGGAAAGTTTATACGGGATTATCGATGCCTTTCATCCAGCTGTCCATGAAGCGCGCGGCATGCAAGAACAAATGGCTGTCGCAGAGCGTATGCGTGATTGGTTAAAGGACAGCAAGCTCATTACACATCAAGGGGAAAAGCGTGTGCAGGATCCGTATTCGCTTCGCTGCATCCCGCAAATCCACGGGGCAAGCTGGCAAGTATTGAATTATGTCAAAGAAAAGCTCGAAATCGAAATGAATGCGGCAACAGATAACCCGCTCATTTTTGATGACGGCGGTTTAGTTATTTCAGGAGGAAACTTCCATGGGCAGCCGATTGCGTTTGCGATGGACTTTCTGAAAATCGGTATGGCGGAGTTGGCAAATGTATCAGAGCGCCGGATTGAACGATTAGTAAACCCGCAGTTAAATGAAGGACTGCCTGCGTTTTTAAGTGCAAATCCAGGACTTGAATCAGGCGCGATGATATTGCAGTATAGCGCAGCAAGTTTAGTATCGGAAAATAAAACATTGGCACATCCTGCTTCGGTTGACTCCATTCCATCTTCTGCGAACCAGGAAGACCATGTATCGATGGGTACGACAGGATCCCGCCATGCGCGAATGATTATTGCAAATGTAAGAAATGTACTGGCGATCGAGGCATTTTGTGCTGCACAGGCAGTGGAATACAGGGGTGTAGAGAACATGTCGCCCAAACTTTATGAGAAGTGGAAAGACATTCGCAACTTAGCACCTGCGATGAAGGAGGATCGTATTTTCAGCAAAGACGTGAATCGTATTATCGACTACTTGAAACCGAACGGGTAAGTATTTACAGCTACATTCTACCGGTGCTTTTGTTATAATAAGTGTTTAGTAGAAAGAGGAGATTTATTATGACAACAAAACCACATTTATTAATAGTTGATGGAATGGCGCTATTGTTTCGTTCATTTTTTGCATCAGCCGCAATGAATCAATTTATACGTTTAGATGACGGGACACCATCAAACGGTGTTCAAGGCTTTGCCCGTCATGTATTGACAGCACAAAATCTGATGCAGCCGACACATTTGGCGGTATGCTGGGATATGGGGGCAGTTACTTTCCGCAATGACCTATATGATGGCTATAAAGCAAATCGACCTGCACCACCGGAAGAGATGCTGCCGCAATTTGATATGGCTAAAAGAGTATCGGAAATGATCGGGTGGCAAAACTTTGGTACACAAGGTCTTGAGGCGGATGATTTAATCGGCTCAATGATTAAAAAATGGAAAGACGATGCCCAAATTACTGTCATTAGCGGAGATAAAGATTTACTGCAATTACTTAACCCTTCGACAAAAATCGCATTTACGAAAAAAGGCTATACAGAGTACGATGTGTATACAGAAAGCCGGTTTGTAGAGGAATATGGCATTGCACCAAAACAATTCGCGGAAGTGAAAGCGTTTATGGGGGACACGAGTGATGGTTACCCTGGGGTTAAGGGAATCGGACCAAAAACTGCGTTACAGCTAATTCAAAATCATGGTTCCATCGATGGCGTTTTAGAAGCATTGCCAACATTAAAACCGGGTCAGCGTATTAAAATTAGTGAGAACGAAGCGATGTTACGCTTATCGCATCAATTGGCTACAATCCATTGTGAAGTACCGATTGATATTGAACTGAATCAATTAGCATTATCTCCCTATGCTCCGGAGCTGTTTGATCATATTGAACAGCAAGGCTATCGACTTATTGCAAAGCATGCACGTTCTATTTATAAATAAATGTAAAAAGGTTGCGCAAATCTGCGCAACCTCTTTTTAATGGGAAATGATACGTTCCCCTTTGACTCTTACAAGCTCCACATCCACATTCCGAATAGTAGACTCGTCAAGAGGAATTTTTCCATCTTGCTCATATTTTTTCCATGTTTTCAAATCTTTTCGGTACAATACCTCAGATAACCGGTATATATCGGCATCAAATTTCAATGAAGCTTTATAGGTTTGCTCGATTTCTTTTTTTACTTGCTCCTTAATCTTATTTTCTAATAAATCCATTTTATTTTCATTAAGCATTTCATTTGTTTGTACAACCAATTGAACTTGTAAATCAAATTGCACATTACTTTCGGAAACAATTGGTGTAATTTTAGAACGTACTTCGTCAACGGTTGTCGTTGTATATAATTCTTCAAATTCTTCCGTTTTAACGGTAATATCTGAGCGGTCTGTTTCATTTTCCAGCCATTGAACACCTTTTAAATCGTCGCCTAATAAGTTCCCTTTTAAACCGGAGTTCTTACCGAGAATGCTTATGCCTTTAAATGAATAGACTGGATCCGGTCCATCTTCCTTTGACCAGTTTTCGCTAATTTCGATAAATGGTATTTTCGTTTCATGACTAGGTTCATTCAAATGAATCATAAGTTCCCGTAATTGTATAGGACGGACCCGGGATGACTGATTAAATGAACTGAGCGGGTCGGACACCTTTGAAAGGGTAATGGATTTATTGATAATGGGTGTGATGAGCAAAGCTTCCTTAAGTGGTGAATCTGTAATATAAGCCCAAGTTGTATACCTCCATTCCCTGTATCGGATAAGGGAATTGATAACAGGTTCCACTTTTCCTTCCTCTGCGATATTTTCCGAAAAGAGAACATAGTTTAAATGCCCTAAAAAGAAGCGCTCATCCATCGTTTGATATAAATTAAAAAACGCTTCATCAAATGTCTTTCCTTTGGCAATCCCAACTTCAGCCTGCGTAGCTTCCGGGTTCGGCTGTTCGCTTTTGGCAATATTAGTGAAAGCAACAACTTGACTATAAATTTCATATTGACCTTCTTTATAATCGATTCCTAGGCCAAGTAAATAATACATACGTTCAGGCTGATTTGTATCCCAGCACCCAGCAACTAAAAGTAACAACGGAAATAAAAGCAATTTTTTCATTTTGTTTTTTCCTTTGTTTTATCTTTAACATTTAATACTTCCGGTCGTTTAGTGTCCGAAGTTGCTGGTGGACGGAAAAGGGACATTTTTATATTATCCCAGCTCAAATTGACTGCTATATTTAAATAAGGAACACCAAATACACGAATATTGGCGATATAAACAAGGCAAATATAGATCGATAAGAAGAAACCGAAAAGTCCTAAAATCGATGTAATAATAATAAATACAATTCGCAGCATGCTGATCGTCGTAACAAAGGACTGATTGACAAGTGTAAAGGTAGCAATTGTTGAAATGGCTATGACAACAATCATTGCGGGACTTGTAATCCCAGCTCGAATGGCTGCATCACCTATAATTAATCCTCCTACAACACTGATCGTTCCACCTAAAATACTCGGTAAGCGTAATCCCGCTTCACGAAATAACTCAAACATAAAAAGCATTCCAAGCATTTCTATAGCTGCAGGCAGTGGGGAACCTGTATTGGCTTGTACAACTGTTGCAAGTAATTGAATTGGCAGCTGCTCTTGATGGAATGTTGTTAACGCAAGCCAAAAAGCCGGTAGTAAAAGCGCTATTAATATGCAGAATAAACGTAACAATCTTTCTAACGAGCTGAATATGGATGGAAAATCATTATCCTCTCCGGACTTTAATAATGCTAGAATATTGGTAGGCGTGATAATTGCGTATGCAATTCCGTCTACTAATATGATAAAGCGTCCGGTAACGAGTGACTGCATCGCAAAATCAGGACGACCTGTAGAATCATTTAAAGGAATTAAATATGAAATTTTGTTCATCCGTTCCATTATTAATTCACCACTTAAAATAACATCTGTATCGATTTCAGAAAGTTGTTTTTTTAATTGTTTCAAGATAGATAAGTCTGCAATGTCGTTAAAATATAAAATAGCTAACTTTGTTTTTGAACGTGTTCCTAACGTTATCTTTTCAACACTTAATGAATTCGTAGGCAGACGTTTACGGATAAGAGCAACATTTACACCTAAATCTTCAATGAAGTTATCACGTGGACCTTTAATAGTTACTTCTAAGTTTGATTCCTCAGGGCTTCGATTAGGCTTGTTTTCAATATTGCTGCATAACAGTATATTTAAATTCTCGATATAAATAAGAACAAATCCGCTAAATACATTCGTAACAGCTTCTTGCAAATCTTCAATTCTCAGTAGCTGGGGAAGATGCAGTTTCTGCATTAAAACTGTCTCATCAAATTGTTCCTTTTGTTGGCATGCCATTCTTAATCGGGGTACGACTACTTCATTGAATAAATGATTATCTGTCATCGCTTCACAGGTGATGAGCATCACGTTGCTTGCAGGAAATTCAAATGTTTGAAAGCGAATATCAGCACAATTGTCAAATTGCTTTTTTAAGGTAGCGTATTCAATCATTATATTCCAACTTTCGCTTTGATTTTCGATTTACTAATATTAAGAGAATAAATGAAAGTACGAAAAAGAATAACGTAGTACTTATTAGAAAATATTGCCCCTTCCATTTGCTAAATATACTGTCATCGATTAAATAAAGAGGCAGCGAGCAAAAAACAAAGAGCGGAAAAATATATTCCCAAACTTTCTTCTTTTGACCAGTGAGCCCTAATAGCTCGATAGTTATGAATAATATAAAACCAACACGGACAAATGCACCTGTAAGCCACTGGTAAATAGAAAAGAAATCGATATGGTTTATAAAACTTCCGATTGAGGCAATTCGCCATTCTTCAAATGCGGGATAGCGCTGTTTAGCAGCTTCAGTTGGTCCAAATTCAGCAATTGCTCCCAATAAGGGACCTAGTGTTAATCCAAATAGTAAAAAGAGCATGATTAATAAATGCCAAAATTTAAGCTTTGTTTTAAAGTGCTGGTGAATAAATACGAGCAAATAAAGCTCAATAAAGCCGGAAGCAGGGTATACCATAGATGTGAAAATAGGTGTAAATCCATGCTCGAAAAATGGCTGCAGCAATGCATAATCTTTCACTTGAATATTAACAAAAGCAATAAAGAAACCTAGAACTACGACAACAAACAATACGACAACATTTACCATCGTGATTGTCAGTATCGAAGATGTTGCCAGTAAAAGGCATACAACTGTAAAAAAGAAAAACAAAAGCAATGGAGGCGTTTGCAGCAAAAAGGTTGTTGAAACCCATTGTAGTGTTTCATGCATTGTAATAACGGCCATGAGAAGCAAGTAAAAAGCGATAATAAAAATAAGCACTTTACCCAGCTTTGGGTAATTGTTTAGTAAATACTTACGAATTGATTCATCTTTAAGTTTTTTTAATGTGATAAAAGGAAGAACTAACCAGGGAATCATCAAAAATATTGAAAAAATAACAGAAAACCAAGCATCACGCCCTGCTCCCTGTAGTAAGGATGGAATAATCGTGACATGGTTTTTTAACCCGATGAATGTCATTGTTAAAAAAATAATATGTAAAAGACTAATAGAGCCAACTGATTTCATAATGTATCCTCGCAGTTTTTTTTACAGTAATAGCCAATTGACTAAGCATTTATTCAGAAAAAGGAAAACAGTAGCATAAATGCTACTGCTGTTCCTTCTCGATTTTCACAAAGCTTAATATTTTTCGGTTGTCATCATATTTAAATGTTCGGATTTGACTGTCACGATTGCGGCCTCCGTTATCATGAATGGTTAAGTATAGTTCATCGTCTTTTATTTCATAACCAATTAACGGTACCCAGTGGTATTTATAGAGAGGGGTATAACTTTTCAAAAATTGCCCGGTAAAATACACATCAAACTTCATCGCTACCGGATTACCTAAGCGTAATTGCTCAATCGCCTGAGTTAATGTACATTCTTCTATACACCAGTCATCTCCGAGTAGTCGACGCAAGTTTCTGATCATCCGCCATTTAAAAAGTCCGATTTTTGTACCACCTAAAAATTTATAAAGTTCATTTACATCTTTCGTGCGGATTATTTCATCTTCGCATAAGTAATTCAAAATAACATGTGCAGTCGTTGGGCCGCATGCCGAGTTTTGATATTCAGGCCGGATGTCCGAACTATATTGTGACCTGCCATTTACATTTAATAATACTCGCATACTCAAAACCTCCAAAGTGTTATAAAGTAGTTTAATACCCATAATTCAAAAAAATAATCATTAAAAGTGAAACTAAAAATAAAACAGCTCCGTCTAACGGTTAGCAATTAAAACAAAGGGGGGAAGAAAATGGAGCTTGAAGTGTTTATAAGAACACATGGCGAAGAATTGCTTCGACTTTCCTATACATATGTGAAAAATAAAGAAATGGCAGAAGATATAGTACAGGACGTGCTGTTAAAAGCTTATGAGCAGCGTGGGCAATTTCGAGGCGATGCGAGTTACCGAACGTATTTATATCGAATGACGATTAATCGTAGTTATGATTATTTACGCAGCTGGAGCTACAAAAATACCATTTTAACAAATAAAATTCAGGAAATTTTTAAAGGCACCAAATCCGCAGAACAGCATGTGCTTGAACGAAGCGAAAATCAATTACTGGGAAATATGGTTCTTGAGCTACCGATTAAATACCGTGAAATCATAATTCTCTATTATTATAAGGAACTGAAAATCGATGATATCGCACATTTGCTATCGATTTCGGACAATACCGTGAAAACCAGGCTTAGGCGTGGACGTGAGAAGTTAAGAGAACAACTAAAAGGTGGTGAATGGCATGACGAATTCTCAAGTGAAGCAAGCAATTGATGAAACAATTGGCAGAGAACCGCTCATGGATGAAGCATTTGTACAAAAAGTTCTGCAAAAAAAGCAACGTAAAAAACCGCTCCCATTTTTGCAGCCGGCCATAGTTGTTCTGTTAATGCTTGTGGTTGGTGCCGTGCTGTATTTTACTCCGAACCAAACTATACAGGCTGTTGAAATCGAATCTGCATACTTAGAGGAGAATCATCAACAGTTAGTTGCTGATTTTTACGAAGCGATTATTCAGGAAGATAAAAAAGCATTAGCAAAGATATCTCCGGTTAACAGTGAACAGGCTTACAAACGTTATTCTATATTTGAATTCGATAATCCTGTTGAAGTGATTAAAACAATTGATACTGAAAAATCAATCACCCTTTTCCTGAAGCTTCAAGCGAATGATATTGACTATTTAGATGAGCTTGTCATTGATAAAGAATCTGAAATCATCGAATTGGATGTTATGCAATCGATGGTTCTTTACACTGAAAATATCGAATTGCCAAAAGAGTTTTTGCTGGAATATAAAGAAGCACCATATGCTCCGGTTTTAGAAAATATGGAATTGAATTTAGATGGAGCAGAAGTTAAACAGGTAAATGATCATATATTGTATCAAATCCCAACGGAAGAGGGAACTTGGCGAGTATTTGAAACACCGGAAGGAAAACGCCTAGACTTAAATGTTGCAAGTGATCAACCGACAGTGATAATTACCGGTACTAATGATCAGTTTTATATTATCGATAGTAAAACAAATGAAGTAACGTATATTTATCGAAATAAAGAAGGGGAATACCAAATTGTAATAGGGCAGCTTGAAGGTACAAACGTAATGACATTCGACGATGATTTTCATGACGAACCTTTACTGTTTATGAGTGGTAGCACGCCGAAAGCCATTACAACTGAACAAGGGCATCTCATATATGCAGATATATTTGAGCATTCAGAACTCACAAACCCACAGGTATTTTATCATGCAGAAAGAATAGGTACCCACTTATTAGTTGAGTATGTTGAAGACTCGAAACAGACTTCTACTTATTACCAATTCACTGCGAAAGACGTTTTACTAGATTACCGTAGGATTGGTATGCTTGAAGCGAAACCGGAACATTTTACTGATATGTCAATTGCCAATCGATATAATGACCAGCTCATATATATTTTTAATGATAATACAATCCATTATCGAGGCACTTCGCTTTCTGGGGAGTTAATCGAAGAAACCTATACAAACATTCAAATAGAAACGAAGGACAATCAATATTTCATTACGGGTGATAATGGCTTGAGCTGGACATTAACCCGAACTGCACCGCGCATATTGAAAGATGAAAAAGGGATCGAATATACCGTACCTGTTAATTTTGATGATTATCCAGAATAGAAAATTATAAACAATGAAAAAAACAAAAACTACCTCAAGCTTTTGGGGTAGTTTTCGTCTGTTTAAATCTAGCTGCATAGACCAACTGATTTGTTTTCGTATTGGGCATCATCCAAAGCTTTTACCATGAAATGTGCCACGCTAGCTCTTGGAATCGAGCTTGAACCTTTTGGAACTGTATCGACTGCTTCTTTATAATCGGCTTTTAACGGTTCATCTTTTAAGCCCATTGGACGTGCGATTGTGTACGTAATGTCTTTTGTTTTGTAATAGTTAAGCGCTGCACGGTGATCGGCTAATGGATTAGCAAGCATTTTCATCATCAATTTGCCCATGACACCTGGAATTTCTCCGTCTACTCCAGCTGAAGCACAGTAAACTAAACGTTTTACGCCGGCTTTCTCCATACCGTCAGCAATGTTTTTACCCATCATTTCAAGTTCATTGGATTTTTTTACACCTGTACTTGACCCTAAACATGAAATAACTGCATCATGTCCGGTAATTGCATCAGCTACTTGGTCAGCGTTAAATGCATCGCCTTGAATAATCTTTACATCTTTAGTTTTCAATTTTTCAGGTGTACGTACAAATGCGGTAACAGTATGACCAGCCATAACAACCAATTCAACAAAATGCTGCCCGACGCCGCCAGTCGCCCCGAATACAATAATTTTCACAACTAATGGCCTCCTTTTAATGCAGCTTTTTGAATTTTAATACCTTTCCACATAAAAGTAAGAATGATTGTGAAAATTAATATGATTAAACCTGCGATAAACGGGTATAGGATATCGATGTCATATAATGCGCCTGCAAGGAGCGGGCCCATAATATTGCCGATGCTCATATAGGCATTGTTCATACCCATTGCAAATCCTTGTTCATTACCGGCCATTTTTGAAATTAAGGTCGTTAATACAGGACGCAAAATTGATGTCGCAAGGAATATTAATAACGAAATTGCAAAGAACATCGTATAGCTTCCTGCGATAATCGACAGGAAGAAGCCGGAAGCGGTAACGACTAAAAATAATTTTAATACGTTTACTTCCCCGATCGTTTTTACTAGGCGGTCAACTACAAATAATTGCATAATTACACCGACTAATCCTGTTGATGTTACCATGAAGGCAATTTCCTGTGGTGTTGCGCCAAATTTATCATCTACATAAAGTCCAAGAACGGTTTCGTAAGACATTAAACCGAAACTCATGATCAGTGTAATAATCAGTGGAATAAAGAATGGCTTTTTAACAGATAAAAGAATATCCTTTACCATTGATGAATTTTCGTCTTGTGGAATTTCGACTTTCACTTCCTGGCTCTCCGCCAATGTAAAGTATGAAACGATAAACGCAAGAAGTCCGACTACTGCCGAAACAAGAAGCGGTGTTTTAAGTCCGAAATCCGCTAAAAAACCTCCGATACCTGGTCCGATTACAATACCGAGTGACATCGAGGCTGAAATAAAACTATTACCTTTTGCACGTTGATCCATTGTAGTTATATCTGCTACATATGCAAAAATCGCAGGGATCAGGAACGCACAGCCGATTCCGCCGATAGCACGTGATAAGTAAAGCAGCCAAATGGAATCAGCAAAGTAGAAAATAAACATCGAAATAGCTAGCGTAAGCAGTCCGATATTAATGAGCGGGCGACGACCATACTTATCCGTCCATTTCCCCCCGATAGGCGATACTAAAAATTGTGCGAATGCAAAAATCGCAATGATTAAACCTGCAGCTGTTCCGCCTTGCCCAATTTCTTTCAAATAGGCAGGGATAATTGGAATGATAATCCCGAAACTCCCAACAGCAATAAACATGTTAAGCATAAGTAAAGCGAGTTTTTTTCGTTGATCTGAAGTCATAAATTTTCCTTTCTTACAATAAAATTTCCCGTAATCCATTGTAATTAAAAAACCCCATTATGACTAGCGCTTTAACTTATTAATATAAGCAAAATAAATCCAAAAGCTGTAAACTTTTGGATTTATTCGTAAATACATATTATGCTTGTGCGTTTAAGAATTCTTCTACTTGTGCAGGTGATTTTGCATTAGCGCTATGTAAGTGTGCTAATTTTTCACCGTTTTTGAAGATTAGTAATGATGGAATCCCCATTACTTGATATTTCTCCGCTAAATCCGGAAAGTTATCACGGTTGATTGAATACCAGTCATATTGATTGTACTCTTCAATAATTGGATCGATAAACATATCCATACGTGTGCAGTCCGGGCACCAGCCCGCGAAGAATTTTACGATTACTGGTTTTTCCTTGCTTGTTAGTTCTGTGAATTGTTCAATTGTTGTAATTTCTTGCATATTAATCACGCTCCTTACGCCCATTGTACACGATTAGGACAGCTTACGAAAAGTAATTTAGCTTAATATATGTACCTTCTAGCAATAAAAATATAAGAATAATAAATTTATTTAAAATTGCGAGAAAATTATTGCTTAAATTGCCAAAATAATCTACACTAAGGACAGAAAAGCTGTTTGAAGTTTTTTTTTGATTTCAAAATGAATGACTGTTCATTCAAGGGAGAAGGGGGAAGTGCTCGTGTCTTACAAAATTGAAAAAGTAGCGGTTTTAGGTTCAGGGGTAATGGGTTCAGGGATTGCAGCACATTTGGCGAATATCGGGATTCCTACATTGTTATTGGACATCGCTCCGGGCGAACTAACAAAGGAAGAAGAAGCTAAGGGGTTAACACTTGATTCAAAACCTGTGAAAAACCGTTTTGCAGTTTCCGCAATGCAGAAATTACTAAAGCAAAAACCAGCACCACTTTCATCGAAAAAAAATCTAGCATTAATTACACCAGGTAACTTTGACGATGATTTAGAAAAGCTGAAAGATGTTGACTGGATTATTGAAGTAATTGTAGAAAGATTAGAAATTAAAAAAGGCTTATTTGAAAAGATTGATGCTGTACGTAAACCAGGCACAATCGTTTCATCAAATACATCAGGGGTTAGCATTAACGCAATGGCGGAAGGGCGTTCAGAAGATTTCCAGGCGCATTTCCTTGGGACACATTTTTTCAACCCGCCACGCTATTTAAAATTACTGGAAATCATTCCGGCTAATACGACAAAACCGGAAGTTGTAAGCTTTATGCAAACATTCGGTGAGGATGTGTTAGGTAAAGGTGTTGTTATTGCAAAGGACACACCGAACTTTATCGCAAACCGAATCGGAACATATGGCCTAATCGTGACAATGAACGAAATGATTGCACGTAACTATACAGTAGGTGAAGTAGATTCAGTAACAGGCCCACTAATCGGCCGTCCGAAATCTGCGACATTCCGCACATTGGATGTTGTTGGTCTTGATACTTTTGCACATGTTGCAACAAATGTATATGACCAGACAACCGGTGAAGAACAGGCAGTCTTTGAAGAATCTCCTATTTTAAAGAAAATGATCTCAAATGGTTGGATCGGCGCAAAATCGGGCCAAGGATTCTTCAAAAAAGTCGGGAAAGAAATTCTGCAATTGAATCTATCAACATTTGAATATGAGCCGACTAAAAAACTTGCAGCACCATCATTGGAAATGGCAAAACAAGCGAAAGGTCCAGGAGGTAAATTAAAAGTTTTAATTTATGCAAATGACCGAGTTGGGGAACTGTTATGGAATTCATTTGCACCGACGTTAATTTACTCGGGAAAATTAGTAGGTGAAATTGCTGATGACATCGTTGCAATAGACAATGCGATGAAATGGGGCTTCGGATGGTCTCAAGGTCCATTTGAAATGTGGGATGCAATCGGCGTAGAAAAGTCAGTAGCTAAAATGAAAGAAGAAGGCCGAGAAATTCCTGAATTCGTTACTGGATTATTAGAGAAAGGCCTGAAAACATTCTATTCAGAAATCGATGGCGATCTAGCTTACTACAACGGTTCAGAATATGTAAAAGTGCCGGTGAACGAAAAAGCGATCGACTTAAAACGTTACAAGAAAAAGCACGGTGTGATCAAATCGAATTCAGGTGCAAGCCTAATCGATTTAGGTGACGGAATCGCATTACTTGAATTCCACTCAAAATCAAATGCAATCGGTTTAGACATTGTTCAAATGATCAACTATGCGATTGATGAAGTTGAGAAAAACTTTAAAGGTCTCGTAATCGGGAACCAAGGTAAAAACTTCTGTGTCGGTGCCAACCTTGCAATGATTTTAATGGAAGCACAAGATGATAACATTTTCGAGCTGGACTTTGTTATAAAGTCATTCCAGCAGGCGATGCGCCGTATTAAATATTCAACAAAACCGGTTGTTGCGGCACCATTCCAAATGGCGTTAGGCGGCGGAGCGGAAGTTTGTTTACCGGCTGCACATATTCAAGCATCAGCTGAAACATATATGGGTCTTGTAGAAGTAGGTGTCGGTTTAATCCCAGGAGGCGGCGGTAACTTAGGTCTTTACCAAAAGTTCATTAAAGGCTTGCCAAATGGCGTGGATGTTGACTACCAGCAAATTGCGAACAAAGTATTCGAAACAATTGCAATGGCAAAAGTTTCGACTTCTGGTGAAGAAGCACGTGAAAATAACTTCCTCGACTTTGCGGATGGTATTTCAGTAAATCCGGATCACTTAATCTATGATGCAAAACAAGCAGCACTTGCACTTGCAGAAGCTGGCTATACAGCACCAGTGAAAAAGCCGGTGAAAGTAGTAGGCGCACCAGGTTATGCAACATTGCTATTAGGTGCACAAGGAATGTTCGATTCAGGCTATATTACAGAGCATGACTTGAAAATCGCGAAGAAACTTGCGTATGTAATCGCAGGCGGAAAAGTACCATACGGAACAGAAGTTTCAGAAGAGTACTTATTAAACCTGGAAAAACAAGCATTCCTAGAATTGGTTGCAGATCAGAAATCACAAATGCGTATGCAGCACATGCTCGTAAAAGGAAAGCCATTACGCAACTAATAGAAGTCCGTGCCGCGAGAAACCGACAGACTTTATGTTAGAACGTTGTATTAGTTGAAATATTTTGCCGGCAACTAGCTTACGAGTTTACTTGCTGGCTTATCACAAGGGGGAAACATCATTATGCGTGAAGCCGTTATCGTTGCAGGAGCACGAACACCAATCGGACGTGCGAAAAAAGGGTCACTTGCGAACACTCGTCCAGATGATTTTGGTGCAGTAGTAGTAAAAGAAGCATTAAAACGTGCGGGCTATGAAGGTCCGGTTGATGATTTAATTATGGGATGTGCAATGCCAGAAGCGGAACAAGGGATGAATGTTGCCCGCTTAGTCGGGGCATTGGCAGGGTTACCGGATGAAACACCTGCATTAACAGTTAACCGTTTCTGTTCATCAGGGCTACAAACAATTGCCTATGCAGCAGAGCGTATTATGCTTGGCCATGCAAAAGCAATCGTTGCTGGTGGTACAGAATCGATGAGTATGATTCCGATGACTGGTAATACAGTTCGTCTAAACCCAAAAATTGCTGAAGATGCACCACAATACTATATCGGTATGGGTCACACAGCTGAAGAAGTAGCGAATCGTTACAATGTAACACGAGAAGAACAGGATGCTTTTGCAGTACGTTCACACGAATTAGCAGAAAAAGCGATTAAAGAAGGTAAATTCAAAGATGAAATCGTTCCGGTTGAAGTAACGGAATATTATGTCGATGAAAACAACCAGTTAAAAGAAAAAGTTACAATCTTTGATACAGATGAAGGGGTTCGTCCAGGTACATCGGTAGAAACGTTGGCAAAATTACGTCCAGCATTCAATGTAAAAGGTTCTGTAACAGCTGGAAATGCTTCTCAAACTTCCGACGGTGCAGCAGCAGTACTTGTAATGGACCGTGAAGAAGCGGAGAAACAAGGAATGCAGCCACTGGCAAAATTCCTAGGATTTGCTGTCGGCGGAGTTCCACCGGAAGTAATGGGTATCGGTCCAATCGTAGCAGTACCTAAAGCACTTGAAATTGCAGGAATTACTCAAGATCAGGTAGACCTGTGGGAAATTAACGAAGCATTTGCATCACAATCAATTCAAGTAGTTCGTGAGCTAGGCATTGATATGGGGAAGGTGAATGTTAACGGAGGGGCAATCGCATTAGGTCATCCACTAGGTGCAACAGGTGCGATTCTTACAGTGAAGCTCATCAATGAATTAAAACGCCGCGGCGGTAAATACGGTGTTGTAACAATGTGTATCGGCGGCGGAATGGGCGCAGCAGGGATATTTGAAGTTCTTTAATTGTCTGGGGAAATAATAAATCACAAAGGAAACTAGGGAGGAATTTATAATGGCACAAACAACAAACAGCATTATTAAAGGTGGCGGCTTTTTAATCGAGGACGTGGATATTAACCGAGTAATTACACCGGAAGATTTCACAGATGAACAAAAGATGATTGCTCAAACTACACAGGAATACGTAACGAACGAAGTATTACCGGTAGTTGAAAACTTAGAGCACCATGAGTTCGATCATTCTGTACGTCTATTGAAAACAGCAGGTGATTTAGGTTTACTAGCAGCTGACGTACCTGAAGAATACGAGGGCCTAGGGTTAGACAAAATTTCTTCTGCATTAATCGCAGAAAAAATGTCACCGGCTGGCGGTTTCTCAATCACTCACGGTGCCCATGTAGGAATCGGTTCATTACCAATCGTATTATTCGGTAATCATGAGCAAAAAACGAAGTACCTACCGAAGTTAGCTTCAGGTGCATTAATCGCAGCATATGCATTAACAGAGCCAGGTTCGGGTTCGGATGCATTAGGCGCTAAAACAACAGCTAAGTTAAATGAAGCAGGCACACATTACGTATTAAATGGTGAGAAACAATGGATTACAAATGCAGGCTTTGCTGATGTATTCGTTGTATACGCAAAAATTGATGGCGATAAATTTACTGCATTCATCGTTGAACGTTCATTCCCGGGTGTTTCAGTAGGTCCGGAAGAGAAGAAAATGGGGATTAAATCATCTTCAACACGTACGTTAATTTTAGAAGATGCAGAAGTGCCTGTAGAAAACTTGCTAGGTGAAGTAGGTCGTGGTCATATTATCGCGTTCAACATTTTAAATATCGGACGTTATAAATTAGGAGTAGGTACTGTAGGTGCATCAAAACGTGCATTTGAATTAGCAGTTGCCTATACGAATCAACGCCAGCAATTCAAAACAAAATTATCGGATTTTAACTTAACGAAAGAAAAGATCGCATCAATGGCTTCTCACATTTATGCATCTGAATCTTTAAATTATCGTACAGTTGGTTACTTCGAAGATCGTTTAAGCCAGTTATCTGACGAAGAGCAAAAAGACGGCAAATCAATCGCAGCAGCAATCGCTGAATATGCTATTGAGTGCTCGATCGCAAAAGTATTCGGTTCAGAAACATTGGATTTCGTAGCGGATGAAGCGGTTCAGTTACACGGTGGTTACGGCTTTATGGCTGAGTACGAAGTAGAACGCATTTACCGCGACTCTCGTATTAACCGCATTTTTGAAGGTACAAACGAAATTAACCGTATGATCGTACCGGGCACATTTATGAAAAAAGCGTTAAAAGGTGAATTACCACTATTACAAGTAGCACAAGAACTGCAAAATGAGCTATTAATGCTTATGCCTGAAGAAATCGGCCAAGGCGCTTTAGAACAAGAAAAATATTTAGTGAAAAATGCGAAGAAGATTGCAGTACTTGCAGCAGGTGCAGCAGCACAACGCTACGGTGCAAAACTGGATGCCGAGCAGGAGCTGTTAGTGAACATCGCGAACATTGCGAACCAATTATATGCAATGGAATCTGCGGTAATCCGTACACAAAAAGCAATCGAGCGTGACGGAGAACAAAAAGCAGCACAAAAAATTCTTTACACTCAAATTTTCTGCCAGGAAGCATTCGCAGAAATTGAAAAAGAAGCAAAAGAAACATTAATCGCTTCAGTTGATGGCGACGATGCACGTATGATTTTATCGGCATTACGTAAATTAACGCGCAACAATCCTTACAACTTAATTCCGAAAAAACGTGAAGCTTCAGTGAAATTAATCGAAGCAGAAAAGTATGTAGTTTAATTAAGGACTGAAATCGGGTGCAGGACATTGCACCCGATTTTTCTATTGGATTTTCTAATAAAACTTAAAATGTTCTAATATATTTATAAATGATCTAATATAACTCGGAGGTTCTAATATAAGCTGTCTTTCTTCTAATATGTCACCCAAAGTTCTAATAAGGGAAATCATTCTTCTAAAATACATGCGGCATGTTCTAATATCTTCATACAACTTCGAATAAAAACCATATTCAATAAAACTCCGATAATGCGAACACATTTTTGATTTGTACTTATATATCCGTTACAATATAGGAAAATCCAGGGCAAAAGGAGTACTTACATGACAGTAAAATTCATTCAATATCCAAAATGTACAACGTGTAAAAAAGCGCAAAAGTGGCTAGATGAGCAAGGTGTGGACTATGAAAATATTCATATCGTAGAACAGACACCATCTAAAGAGGAGATTAAAGCAATTTATGAAGCAAGTGGAGTGCCTTTAAAGAAGTTCTTCAATACGTCTGGTATGAAATATCGGGAATTAGGTCTTAAAGATAAATTAGCGACAATGTCCGAGGATGAGCAATTAGAGCTATTGGCATCAGATGGTATGTTAATTAAGCGACCGATCGTAACAGATGGAAAAAAATTAACTTTAGGATTTAAGGAGTCTGACTTCTTAGAAACTTGGAAATAAACAGTTATTCACATTGTATTTCCGAACGAAATATGGCAAAATGAACTTGAATGTACTACATATAACATGGAGGTTTTCGAATGAGCACACCAAAAGAATTACGTTATTCAAAAGAGCATGAGTGGGTTAAAATTGAAGACGGTAAAGCGACAATCGGTATTACAGATTTCGCACAGTCTGAATTAGGCGATATCGTATTCGTAGAGTTACCTGAAGTAGGCGATGAAATTTCAAAGGATCAGCCTTTCGGTAGTGTAGAATCTGTTAAAACAGTTTCTGAACTATATGCACCACTTTCGGGTAAAGTAGTTGCAATCAACGAAGAATTACTGGACAATCCGGAATTCGTAAATGAATCTCCATACGGAAATGCATGGATGGTTACTGTTGAGTTAACAAGTGAAGCGGAAGTTGAAGAATTATTAGACGCAGATGCTTACACTGCTTTAATCGAACAATAATCTGGAACACTAAAGCCTTCTAATTAAAGGTTTTAGTGTTTTTTTGTTATTCTATACATAAAGGTGACTTTGAAAGGAAGCGTGTACGTATGGGAAAATGCCTTGTTGTCGAAGGACGTGCCGATAAATTGAGATTACTCCCGATATTAGCTGAGGATGTGACGATTATTTGTACAAATGGCACAATAAGCGAAGTCAATTTGATTGATTTATTGGAAGAATATGAGCAAGATGAAATTATCACGATGTTTGATGCAGATAAAAACGGTGAAAAGTTACGTAAACTGATGAACCGTGCATATCCCGAAGCGACACAGCTTATCATACCTCACGAATATGTAGAAGTAGAAAAAACACCTACTAAAATCTTAAAGGATATTTTACTACAGGCAAAATTTTTAGTAAAAGAAGGATGACAGTATAATGGAACAATGGACGAAACAGCAGTGGGAACAGAACGTACAACAATATGATCAGACAGCGTTTTTCTTATATACGCCTATGTGCGGCACTTGTGAAGTATCGGAAAAAATGTTGGAAGTCATTGAGAAATTACTACCAGATCTCCCGCTTGGTATGGCAAATATCAATTATTTAGGGGATTTGCCTTATGAATTGAAAATTGAAAGTGTACCTTGTTTAATCGTTTCAGACAACGGGGAACTAACGAATAAAATTTATGCATTTAAATCCGTACCGTTTTTGTATGAAATATTAAAAAAGTAATTGACGTAGTCACTTTGTCGTGATAAAGTAACATTCATAATAATAAAACTTAATAACGTTACTCTTATAAAGAGAGGTGGAGGGAAGTGCCCTATGAAGCCCGGCAACCAGCGATTTCGCAAAGGTGCCAATTCACACAAAGTGTAAACTTTGAAAGATGAGAGAACGGTTTACCGTATAAATGTATGTGAAACCTTTCTACTTGTCTTGGTAGAAAGGTTTTTTTCATTCAGCGGAGGTTTTGAATGAAAAAAAGAAGATGATATTGAAATAGCAGGAAGGTTATTTCAATTTAGAAGGAGTACAACCGATGATTGATATACAAAATATTACAAAAGTGTATAACACGAAAAACGGTAAACTTACAGCAGTTGATAATGTAAGTCTATCGATTAACAAAGGAGAAATATACGGTATTATCGGCTACAGTGGTGCCGGTAAAAGTACAATGATTCGCCTATTGAACGGTTTGGAAAAGCCAACGACAGGCTCTGTCATAGTAGGCGGTCAGGATATTGCAAAAGCTTCCGGGGCAAAACTACGAGAAGCACGTCAAAAAATAAGTATGATTTTCCAGCACTTCAATTTACTTTGGTCACGTACAGTTGAAGAAAACATCGCATTTCCACTTGAAATAGCAGGTGTTTCAAAAGCTGATCGTGAAAAACGAGTAGAAGAGCTAATTGAACTTGTTGGTTTAAAAGGAAGAGGGAAAGCGTATCCTTCTCAACTTTCAGGCGGCCAAAAGCAGCGTGTTGGCATTGCCCGTGCGTTGGCAAACAATCCGGAAGTGCTTTTATGTGATGAAGCGACTTCAGCACTTGATCCTGAAACAACAGATTCGATTTTGGAACTGCTGCTTGATATTAATCAACACATCGGACTTACAATTGTACTCATTACACATGAAATGCATGTTATCCGTAAAATCTGTAACAGAGTAGCTGTTATGGAAGCCGGAAAAGTAGTGGAACAGGGAGATGTATTACAAGTATTCCAGCATCCACAAGCACCGATTACGAAGAACTTCGTATCGCAAGCTTCTGGGGAGACACAGGAAACACAAGCATCACTGGAACAGATTTTAGCTAATTATCCAGAAGGCAAAATCGCTAAATTAACTTTTGCTGCGGCAACGACAGAACAGCCTGTCATCTCACAAATGATTAAGCAATTTGACGTAGTTGTAAATATAGTGCATGGCAAAATCTCAAATACAACGGGCGGTTCGTTCGGTACATTGTTTATTCATATCGATGGCGAGCCGAAAGCAGTCGCGGAAGCATTGAGCTTTTTAGCGAAGCAAGAAATTCAGGCGGAGGTGATTGAGCATGTTTAATCAATTATTTCCGAACGTAGATTGGGGTAAAATGCTCGAAGCAACATATGAAACAATGTATATGACGGCTGTTGCGACAGTCATCACATTTATACTGGGACTTTTAATTGGTATTGTCTTATTTTTAACGAGCGACAATCAATTATGGGCAAATAAAATTGTACACTTTTTGACAGGATCACTCGTAAATATTTTCCGGTCGATTCCCTTTATCGTCTTAATCATTTTATTAATTCCGTTCACAAAGTTTTTACTTGGAACAATCCGTGGCGCCAATGCAGCATTACCTGCGCTAATTATTGGGGCAGCACCATTTTATGCGCGCATGGTATTAATAGCATTAAGAGAAATTGATAAAGGTGTCATTGAAGCGGCACGCTCAATGGGAGCGAAAACTTCTACGATTATTTGGAAAGTGCTGATTCCGGAAAGCTTACCGGCATTAATTTCTGGTATTACTGTTACAGCTGTCGCGTTAGTAGGATATACAGCAATGGCCGGCATTATCGGTGCTGGTGGTTTAGGAAACCTGGCATTCCTTGACGGTTTCCAGCGTAACAGGACAGATGTGACATTAATGGCAACAGTTTTAATTTTAGTTGTCGTATTCATCATCCAGTATATTGGGGATTTCATTACAGCAAGAGTGGACAAACGATAGTTAGTGGCTAATAAGGCCGTAATTATAAATATTGGTGCATCGAAACAATGTGGACGCAAACTTTAAAAAAGTGCGCGTCTACAAGATGAATAATCAGAATATAAAAATTGTTTCGATAAACTGAACAAACTAAAAAAAGGGTAGGTAAAACAAATGAAGAAATTATTATCAAGTGTTATTTTAGGAGCTTCAGTACTAGCTTTAGCGGCATGTGGCGGCGAAGATGAGAAATTAGTAGTTGGTGCATCAAATACACCACACGCAGTAATCCTTGAAAAAGTTAAACCAATTTTAGAGGAACAAGGTATTGAGCTGGAAATCGAATCTTATACGGATTACGTACTTCCAAACCAAGATTTAGAAAACGGTGATTTAGATGCAAACTACTTCCAGCACATTCCATACTTCGAAGCACAAAAAGCAGATTTCGATTATGACTTTGCAAATGCTGGCGGTATTCATATCGAGCCAATCGGTATTTACTCTAAAAAATATTCATCTTTAGAAGAGCTTCCTGAAGGTGCAACAATTTTACTTTCTAACTCAGTAGCAGACCACGGCCGTATGCTTTCATTACTTGAAGCACAAGGTTTAATCACATTAGCAGAAGGTATTGATAAAACAAAAGCAGAAACAAAGGACATCGTAGATAATCCGAAAAACTTCGTATTCGATGCAGACACAGCAGCTGAATTATTAGTGCAAATGTACGAAAATGAAGAAGGCGATGCGGTATTGATCAACTCAAACTTCGCAATCGATAACGGCATTAACCCATTGGAAGATTCAATCGCAATCGAGTCTAGCGAATCACCATATGTAAACATTATTGCAGTAAAATCTGGCGATGAAGATTCAAAAGAAATTAAAGCATTAGTTGATGCATTACGCTCAAAAGAAATTCAAGACTTTATCCTTGAAGAGTGGGGCGGCTCTGTAGTACCTGTTTCAGGCGAGTAAAATAGGTCTACTAATCCAATAAAACCATTTTCTCTCTTCGGGGGAGAAAATGGTTTTTTTCTGGACCTAAAATATCCTTTTATTAAATAAGGAATTTCTCTTCTTACCCAATGAAATTTCTATTTCTGTCCAAGTCTTTTATTGGAATCGTGTTAATCGTGAATAAAAATTGGATATGAATTTAACGAATACTTCTTCGGATGGGGCAAGATCTCTTGATGTTGGTGCAATGATGCCAACTGTGCGTCTTATATTAGGGATGGCAATCGGCACTTTGACGGTCATGCGCGGAGTAGAATCATAGAGTGAACTTTCCGGTAAAAGTGTCACACCGATTCCTGCTGCCACAAGCCCTTTTAAAGCATCCATATCTTCTCCCTCGGAAGTAATATTCGGCATGAAGCCTACAGAGCGGCATGCATCAACAGCCACTTTATTTAAAATATAGCCTTCCGGAAAAAGTACAAATTGGTCTTGACGCAAATCGACAAGGTTAATCGACTCATTTTTTGCTAGTGGATGTGTTGCGGGCAACAAAGCATGGATATTTTCGCTGAAAAGCACGGTCGTATTGATTGCTTCGTCTTTTGGTGGTAATGGTCCAAGCAAAGCTAAATTCAGCTCACGATTTTTAACTGCATCAATCAAATATTTATATGAGCCCTGGCGTAGATGGAAAGAAATTTCCGGGTATTCTTTTTTAAAGGCCGAAATGACGGTCGGCAATACATAGCTTGCCAAACTTGTAGGAAAACCTATTTTAATTGTCCCTTTTGCCGGGTCTAAAAATTCTTCTACCTGCTTTGCAGCAAAATCAATTCCCTTGAGTGCGGTAATACAATGTTCCAAAAAAATCTTCCCGACCGGCGTCAACTTTACGTTACGCCCAATTCGTTCAAAAAGCGGTGTGCCGAGTTCTTCTTCCAGGTTGGCAATTTGCCTGCTGATTGCAGACTGGGCAACGTGTAAATGCTCCGCTGCTTCAGAAATATGCTCTCGTTCTGCCACCTCTACAAAGTAACGTAACTGTCTTAATTCCACATTTTCCACCCCATTCATCTAAAAAGTAGATTGTTTATATCCAAACTATATATTGTTTATATTATTTCGAAAACTTTAAAATGTAAATACGGGATTGAAAGAATGAGGGGGAATGAATATGAGTTTTCATCAGTTACCAGAAGCACAAGGGTTATATAATCCTGAATTTGAACATGACGCATGCGGTATCGGCATGTATGCAAATATAAAAGGAATACCTTCACATCAGATTGTAAAAAAAGGATTGGAAATGTTATGTCGCTTAGAACACCGTGCAGGACGCGGCGGGGACGGCAAGACAGGTGATGGGGCAGGGCTGTTAGTTCAAATCCCACATGCTTTCTTTCAACAAAATTGTACGGAACTGAATTTACCTGAAATGGGTGAGTATGGTGTTGGTCAAATTTTTTTCACAGAGAATGAAAACGAACGCCTAAAAATTGAACAAAAGATGAACGAATTTATCGAACAGGAAAATCAGCAACTGATCGGATGGAGAACCGCTCCGACAAATAAGGAAAATTTAAGTGAGATTGCTAAATCGACTGCACCGGTTGTTCGCCAAGTATTTATTCGTTCAAACGAAAACGACAATAAGGCGTTCGAACGAAAACTGTATGTCATCCGCAAACAGCTTGAACATTGGGCAACGGAGCAGCTATTCGAACTGTATATTCCAAGTCTTTCAAGTCAGACGATAGTTTTTAAAGGTTTGCTATCACCAGAAGAAGTAAGCGAATTTTATGTGGATCTGCAGGACGAAAGCTTTGTATCCGCATTGGCACTCGTGCATTCACGTTACTCGACGAATACGTTCCCATCATGGAAACGGGCCCATCCAAACCGCTATATTATCCATAATGGTGAGATTAACACATTGCGCGGCAATATTAACTGGATGCGTGCACGTGAGCAACAGTTTGTATCTGAAGCGTTTGGGGATGACCTTGAGAAACTTTTACCGATTATTGATACTACAGGTTCTGATTCTTCAATGCTTGATAACGCATTTGAATTTTTTGTATTGGCTGGACGCTCACCTGCAGAGACAGCGATGATGATGATTCCGGAGCCATGGACGGAAAATCCGCGCATTGATGAAGATCGAAAAGCGTTTTATCAATATCATGCAAGCTTAATGGAGCCTTGGGATGGACCGACTGCTATTTGTTTCACGGACGGTAAACAGATCGGGGCGATTCTAGACCGTAACGGCTTGCGACCAGGAAGACTTTATGTGACAAAAGACGATCATGTAATTTTCTCATCCGAAACAGGGGTTGTCGATTACGCTGAGGAAGACATTCTTTATAAAGACCGATTAAGCCCAAGCCGCATGCTGTTAATCGATTTAGAACAAGGGGAAATTATTTCGGATGCGGAGCTGAAATCCGAAGCGGCGGCAGAAAAACCTTATGCAGCATGGCTGGAACAAAATATGATCAAACTTGAAGCGAAATATGAGCAGTTACCTGAAATAAATGATCTTACATTACGCCAGAAAATTCACGGCTACACATTTGAAGACGTACAAAAATATATTGTACCTCTTGCGAATGAAGGCAAAGATCCGCTTGGTTCGATGGGGAATGATACACCATTAGCTGTTCTGTCAGATAGACCGCAATCATTATTTAATTACTTTAAGCAGCTATTTGCACAAGTGACAAACCCGCCGATTGATTCCATTCGTGAACATGTCGTGACATCGACAATGACATTGCTTGGAGCGGAAGGTGATTTATTGCAGCCAAATGCGCAAAATGCACGTCGCCTTTTGCTGAAAACGCCGGTATTAACGACAGCAGAATATGAGCAGGTCGTTAACAATAACGAAGACCATTTTGAAGTAGCGGAAATTTCACTGAAATTTACGGAAAATTTAGAAAGTGAACTTAACCGAATCAAAACAGAAGCAGAAGCAGCTATCTTTGGAGGCAAGACAATCATTGTACTGTCTGACTATATGGATGACGCTAAACAGCTAACGATGCCTGTTCTTCTGGCAGCGAGTACAATCCATCAATATTTAGTACGAATCGGTTTACGTACGAAGGCAAGCATTATCGTTAACAGTGCGGAAGTAAGGGAAGTTCATCATTTTGTTGCACTAATCGGCTTCGGTGTTGATGCCATTCACCCGTACTTAGCGTATGCAACGATTCATGAGGCAATTGAAAAAGGTCATTTATCCGTACCGTTCGAAAATGCAATTCAAAAATTCCGGAAGGGTGCAGCAGACGGTGTTGTAAAAGTAATGTCGAAGATGGGGATTTCAACAGTCCAATCATATCGAGGGGCCCAAGTATTTGAGGCAGTCGGAATTTCAAAAGAAGTGATTGATGAATATTTCACAGGTACGGCTTCGCAAATTGACGGCATTGACTTACAAACAATCGGTGAAGAAGCAAGACGCCGCCATGAGGAAGCAATGCAATCGATGTCAGCACAACTGCAATCAGGTTCAGATTTCCAATGGCGTGCAGACGGAGAGCACCATGCGTTCAATCCGAAAACAATCCATACACTCCAGTGGGCTACACGTAAAAATGATTTTGGTTTGTACCGGATGTATGCAGAAATGGCCAATGAAGAACGAATCGGATTTTTACGTAATTTATTCGACTTTAAAAAGAATGAACGTCGAATCCCGATGGAAGAAATCGAGTCAGTGGATTCCATCGTGCAACGTTTCAAATCAGGGGCTATGTCGTTTGGTTCGTTATCGAAAGAAGCGCACGAAACTTTAGCGGTAGCGATGAACCGTCTAGGTGCTCGTTCGAACTCTGGTGAGGGTGGGGAAGATCCGGGCCGATTTACAATCGAACTGAATGGTGACAACAAGCGCAGTGCAATTAAACAAATTGCTTCAGGGCGTTTTGGGGTGAAATCGCATTATTTAGTGAATGCGGATGAGCTGCAAATTAAAATGGCGCAAGGAGCGAAACCGGGGGAAGGCGGTCAGCTGCCAGGTAATAAAGTATATCCGTGGGTAGCGGATGTACGTGGCTCCACTCCTGGGGTAGGGTTAATTTCACCGCCGCCGCATCACGATATTTACTCAATCGAGGATATGGCACAGTTAATTCACGATTTGAAAAATGCAAACCGTCATGCAAGAATTTCCGTAAAGCTCGTTGCTAAAGCTGGTGTTGGTACAATTGCTGCAGGTGTTGCTAAAGGGGCAGCAGATGTCATTGTCATTTCTGGCTATGACGGCGGTACAGGGGCATCGCCGAAAACATCGATTAAGCATACAGGCTTACCGTGGGAGCTCGGTTTAGCTGAAGCGCACCAAACATTGATGCTCAATGGACTGCGTGACCGAGTGACACTGGAAACGGACGGCAAGCTCATGACGGGGAAAGATGTCGTAATGGCAGCACTATTAGGAGCAGAGGAATTTGGTTTTGCAACTGCACCGTTAATCGTTTTAGGCTGTGTCATGATGCGTGCCTGTCATTTGGATACTTGTCCTGTAGGCGTAGCAACACAAAATCCGGAACTTCGTGCTAAATTTATGGGGTCAGCTGATCATGTTGTCAATTATATGCGTTTTGTTGCGGAAGAAATGCGTGAATATATGAGTATTTTAGGATTCCGTACTGTTGAAGAAATGGTCGGTCGTACAGATGTACTGCAAATTTCAGATCGCACATCAAAACATTGGAAAGCAAGCCAGCTAGATTTAACGGCACTGCTTCATCAAATCCAAGGAACACGCACGAAGCAGCATCAGCAAAATCATAATATTGAGGGAAGCTTTGATTTACGCGAATTATTGCCGCAAGTTTCAAAAGCAATCGAAGGAAATGAACGAATTGAATTAAATTATCCGATTAAAAATACAGACCGGGTAATTGGAACAATTGTCGGCAGTGAGATTTCCCGCAAATACGGGGAAGCAGGCTTACCTGATAATACAATCAACTTAACGTTTACTGGGCATGCTGGTCAAAGCTTTGGCGCGTTTATTCCAAGAGGAATGTCAATGCGCGTTGTTGGAGATGTTAATGATTACTTCGGCAAAGGTTTGTCAGGAGGGAAAGTGACAGCCATTGCACCGATTAAAGGCGAACAGGAGAAAAACGTTATCGCCGGAAATGTCTGTTTATACGGCGCGACGAGCGGTAAAGCCTTTATTAACGGGCGTGCAGGGCATCGATTCGGTGTTCGTAATTCTGGTGCTGAAATTGTTGTTGAAGGAATTGGAGATCACGGCTGTGAGTATATGACAGGCGGGAAGATCGTTATATTAGGGGATGTCGGTCAAAACTTTGGTGCCGGAATGTCCGGAGGAATCGGCTATATTCTGCCGAGTGACGAGAAGAAGTTCAAAGCACAATGCAATATGGAAATGATCCATTTTGAAAAACTGACAGGCAAAGCGGAGATTGAGTCTGTTCGCCAATTAATTATTCAGCATTTGGAAGAAACGGATAGTTCCTACGCATTGGATGTGTTAGCGAAGTGGGATCAGTTTGTTCCGAAGTTCGTTAAAGTTGTGCCAACGGATTATAAAATAATGGTAGATAAAATAAACCACTACACTGCAACCGGTTCTACAAAGGACGATGCAGCAATGCAGGCATTTACGGAAGTGACGACTAGTCAGAAGAAGCTTGTGAGCACAAAATAAGAGGGGGTTTCTAGCATGGGAAAAGCAACGGGTTTTATGGAATTTAAACGGGAGAAAGTTCAGGAGCAACGACCACTAGAGCGTCTTTCAAATTGGGGTGAATATACAAGCAGGCTATCTGATGAAAAATTACAGACACAAGGTGCACGCTGTATGGATTGTGGAACGCCATTTTGCCATATGGGAATTGAAATTCGCGGTACTGCAGCAGGATGTCCGATTCAAAATGTCATCCCTGAATGGAATGACTTAGTATATAAAGGGAAATGGCAGGAAGCGTTGGAACGTTTGCATATGACGAATAATTTCCCTGAATTTACCGGCCGTGTCTGTCCTGCTCCATGTGAAGGTTCTTGTACACTTGCCATTACGGATCCTTCTGTCGCGATTAAATCGATTGAACGTACGATCATTGATAAAGGATTTGAAAATGGCTGGATCACACCGCGTATCCCGGCATCGCGAACTGGCTATAAAGTCGCGATAGTCGGCTCAGGTCCTGCAGGCTTAGCGGCAGCAGATCAACTGAACCAGCTCGGCCATTCCGTAACGGTGTTCGAACGTTCTGACCGATTTGGCGGATTATTAATGTACGGAATCCCGAATATGAAGCTTGAAAAAGATGTGATTGAACGTCGTGTCCATTTATTATCATTAGAAGGAATCGACTTCGTTGCGAACACAGAAATCGGAAAAGATATAACGAAGGAGCAATTACAAGCTGATTTTGATGCTGTAATTTTATGTACGGGAGCACAAAAACAAAGGATGCTTCACTTAGAAGGAAGCGATGCAGGCAATATTCATTTAGCGATGGATTATTTAACGGATGTTACGAAAAGCCTGCTGGATTCTGATTTTACAGATAATCAGGCGTTAAATGTTGAAGGTAAAGATGTTATTGTGATTGGTGGCGGTGATACAGGGGCTGACTGTGTAGCTACAGCACTCCGCCAAAAATGCCGTTCTGTATACCAATTTGGTAAACATCCGCAACAAGCAACAACTCGTACAGATGAAACGATGTGGCCAAAAGATCCTAACATTTACACAATGGATTATGCTTATGCCGAAGCTGATGCGAAATTTGGCCGTGATCCACGGGAATATTGTATCCAAACTACGAAAATAGAAAGAGACAGCAATGGTAATGTAAAAGCACTTCACACAATTCAAATGGAAAAGATTCTTGGCGAGGATGGCTTCCACTACTTTAAAGAGTTGCCTGGTACTGAGAAAGTATGGCCGGCACAGCATGTATTTGTGGCAATCGGCTTTGAAGGTGCCGAAAAAGAAACACCAGAACATTTCGAAGTAGAACTAACGAATAACCGCATCCGTGCATCAATCAAAGACTACGAA
The DNA here is from genome assembly GCF_040273735.1 of Solibacillus sp. Classification (NCBI taxonomy): domain Bacteria; kingdom Bacillati; phylum Bacillota; class Bacilli; order Caryophanales; family Caryophanaceae; genus Solibacillus; species Solibacillus sp. The sequence continues at coordinate 127,936 of NZ_JBELZM010000013.1, forward strand.
ACAAATATCCCGGGCGTTTTTGCTGCCGGTGACGCACGCCGAGGCCAAAGCCTTGTCGTTTGGGCAATAAAGGAAGGACGCGGAGTTGCCGCAAGTGTTCATTATTATTTAAATGAAATGTTAGTGAAAAGTTAATAGGATAGTAAGAACGGATATTTTATACACACCCAAAAACGTCATTTTTCTCCTGGAGAAAAATGGCGTTTTTAAGTTATGTACCAACTTTAAATATTTTTTGGGGAAATATAGTATCATTCATTTGAATAAGTGAAATTGATTCTCAATTAAAGGATTGCTATTGAAAAAATGAAAAGCTGAATTATTACTATTTAAATAGTAGAAATAAACTGCCGTAAAGCGTTTTACAAGAATGATAGATATTTTTTAATTAAAATCATTCTAAACTATTTGCAACCAACATTCATTTCGGGTAAGATTGGTAATGAACTTAATTTGGCGTACAGAAAGTATGCAAATGAATATTTGGAGGTAATTTAATGTCAACATTAGAAATTAAAGATCTTCACGTTGAAATCGACGGAAAAGAGATTTTAAAAGGTGTAAATCTAACTATCAATACAAACGAAGTACATGCGATCATGGGTCCTAACGGTACTGGTAAATCGACATTAGCTTCTGCAATTATGGGTCACCCAAAATATGAAGTAACATCAGGCGAAATCTACCTTGATGGTGAAAATGTATTAGAAATGGAAGTAGATGAGCGTGCACAAGCTGGTTTATTCCTTGCTATGCAATACCCATCAGAAATTCCTGGTGTAACAAACGCGGACTTCTTACGTTCAGCTATTAACGCTCGTCGTGAAGAAGGACAAGAAATCTCATTAATGAAATTCATCCGTGAATTAGATAAAACAATGGAATTCCTGGAAATGCCTGAAGAAATGTCTCAACGTTACTTAAACGAAGGTTTCTCTGGCGGTGAGAAAAAGCGTAACGAAATTCTACAAATGATGATGATCAAACCAACATTCGGGATTTTAGATGAAATCGATTCTGGTTTAGATATCGATGCATTAAAAGTAGTTTCAAAAGGTATTAACGAAATGCGCGGCGAAGGATTCGGCTGCTTAATGATCACTCACTACCAACGTTTATTGAACTACATCACACCTGACTATGTTCACGTAATGATGCAAGGTAAAGTTGTAAAATCAGGTGGTGCTGAATTAGCACAACGCTTGGAAGCAGAAGGTTATGAGTGGATTAAAGCTGAATTAGGCATTGAAGATACTGAAGAAGTAACAGAAGCATAATTAAGGAGGACGACGAAGATGACGGTTGAAACAAAATTAGCGTTATCAGCAGAAGAAGTACGCTCGTTCTCGCAAAAACATGCTGAACCAGCAACATTTGCTGATTTCCGTGTGAGCGCAATAGAAAAAGCTGCTGCGCTTGACTTACCAAAACCAGACAGAACGAACATTAGCAAGTGGAACTTCATTGATTTCCCGAACCACACAGTAGAAAGCGCTCCATTCAATTCACTGGAAGAGCTGCCTGTAGAGGTGAAATCAGTAGTTGATATTGAAACACAAGAAAACCTGTATATCCAACGCAACAATACACCAGCGTACATTAAAGTTTCAGAAGAACTGAAAAACAAAGGTGTAATTTTCACGGATATTCAAACAGCGGTTCGCGATCATAAAGATTTAGTAGAAAAATACTTTATGACGACAGCTGTAAAAGTGGACGAGCATAAATTAACTGCTTACCATGCAGCACTAGTAAACGGCGGTATTTTCGTTTACGTACCACGCAACGTTGTAATTGAAGCACCTCTTCAAGTTGTATTTTTAAATGACGATGCAGAAGCTTCATTATTCAACCACGTGTTAGTAGTAGCAGAAGAATCTTCGGCTGTAACTTATGTTGAAACTTACATTTCTACATTTGATGAAGCACATGGTCAAGTAAACGTTGTAACAGAAGTAATCGCAAAAGATAATGCACAAGTAACATTCGGTGCAGTAGACAACTTGGCTCATGGCTATACTGCTTATGTAAACCGCCGTGGACATGCTGAACGCGATGCAAAAATTGACTGGGCATTAGGTTTAATGACAAACTCAGATACAATTTATGAAAATACAACTAACTTAATTGGCGATAACTCTACTTCAGACTTCAAAATGGTAACTGTAGGTAGCGGAGATCAAAAACTTAACTTCACAACATTAATCCGTCAATGGGGTAAAAATTCCGACGGTCAAATTTTAAAACACGGTGTAATGAAAGATTCTGCACAGTCAATCTTTAACGGAATCGGTCATATTATGCATGGTGGTACAAAAGCAAATGCAGAACAAGAGTCTCGCGTACTGATGCTTTCTGAAGGTGCACGCGGTGACGCTAACCCAATTCTTTTAATTGATGAAGACGATGTAACAGCAGGACACGCGGCATCTGTTGGACGTGTTGACCCAACTCAACTGTACTACTTAATGAGTCGTGGTATTTCTAAAGCAGAAGCAGAGCGCCTTGTAATTCACGGATTCCTTGCGCCAGTTGTTGCTAAATTGCCAATCGAAGGCGTTAAAAAGCAGCTGACGGAGGTTATCGAAAGGAAAGTTCGATAATGATACCTAGCGATATTAAAAGTTATTTTCCAATTTTAAATCAGGAAGTCAATGGACATCCGTTAGTTTATTTGGATAGTGCGGCTACATCTCAAAAGCCAATTCAAGTTATTGAAGCAATCTCAAATTACTATAATTTAGATAACTCAAACGTTCACCGAGGTGTCCATACACTTGGTAACCGTGCAACGGATTCCTATGAAGGTGCGCGTGAAAAAGTCCGTAAATTCATTAATGCCAGTTCAACACAAGAAGTGATTTTCACTCGTGGTACAACAACAGCACTTAATACGGTTGCTTCAGGCTATGGTCGTCAAAATGTACAAGAAGGTGATGAAATTGTCATTACGTACATGGAACACCATTCGAACATTATTCCATGGCAACAGCTTGCAAAAGAAAAAGGGGCGGTATTGAAATATATCGACCTTGAAGCAGACGGTACAATTTCATTGGAAAAAGTACGTGAGACAATTACGCCAAAAACGAAAATTGTTTCTATGATGTATGTTTCCAACGTATTAGGTACGATCAATCCTATTAAAGAAGTTGCACAAATTGCCCATTCAAATGGCGCGGTAGTTGTTGCCGATTTAGCTCAGGCAGCACCGCATTTGAAGGTAGACGTTCAAGATTTGGATGTTGATTTCGCAGCATTTTCAGGACATAAAATGTGTGCACCAACTGGAATTGGGGTACTATATGGTAAAAAGGCGCTTCTTGAAGAAATGGAACCAGTAGAGTTTGGCGGAGAAATGATTGATTTCGTAGGTTTATATGAATCAACATGGAAAGAGTTGCCGTGGAAATTCGAGGGTGGTACGCCGATCATTGCAAGTGCAATTGGCTTAGGTGCTGCAATCGACTTTTTAGAGGAAATCGGTTTAGACAATATTGCAGCCCACGAACATAAGCTGGCAGGTTATGCAATGGATCAATTGGAAACGATTGATGGTCTACAGATTTTCGGACCACGTGACCCGATGAGACGATGCGGACTCGTTACATTCAATCTAGATGACGTACATCCACATGATGTGGCGACAGTATTGGATATGAGTGGAATCGCTGTTCGTGCAGGACATCATTGCGCCCAACCTTTAATGAAATGGCTTCAAGTATCAGCAACAGCACGAGCAAGCTTCTACATGTACAATGATGAAGAAGATGTTGATCGTTTGGTTGCAGGATTGCGCTCAGCGAAGGAGTATTTTGGCGATGTCTTTTAATAATTTAGATCAACTTTATCGTTCCGTAATTATGGACCACTATAAAAACCCTCGTAACAAAGGGTCTCTTGAAGAAAACAGTGTGACAATCGATATGAATAACCCTACTTGCGGTGATCGTATCCATTTAACATTGAAGCTGAACGATGATGTCGTGGAAGATGCGAAGTTCGATGGGGAAGGCTGTTCAATCTCCATGTCTTCCGCATCAATGATGACTCAAATCGTTAAAGGCAAAAAATTGGACGAAGCTTTGGAACTGGCTGATATTTTCTCGAAAATGATGCTGGGCGAAGATTTTGACGATGAAAAGTACGACCTTGGGGATGTCGAAGCGCTGCAAGGTGTAGCAAAATTCCCGGCACGTATTAAATGCGCTACATTAGCTTGGAAAGCGATGGAAAAAGGCGTAAACAACGAAAAGAAATAAAAAGTAGTAAGGCTAAAGTGTGTTTTATGCACATTTTAGCACTTCTCATTAGATGAACGGAGGAGACAACATGGCTAAAAAAATGCCTGAAATCGGCGATTACAAGTATGGCTTCCATGATAAGGACGTATCAATATTCCGTTCTGAACGTGGACTTACAGCAGATATCGTTCGTGAAATCTCAAGTATGAAGGAAGAGCCGCAGTGGATGCTTGACTACCGCTTAAAAGCTCTTGAAAAATTCTATGAAATGCCAATGCCTCAATGGGGCGGTGACCTAGCGTCATTAAACTTCGATGAAATTACGTATTACGTAAAACCATCTGAAGCAACTGAACGTTCTTGGGATGAAGTACCTGAAGAAATCAAGGCAACATTTGATAAATTAGGTATCCCGGAAGCTGAACAAAAATATCTTGCAGGTGTATCTGCTCAGTATGAATCTGAAGTAGTTTACCACAACATGAAACAAGACCTAACAGATTTAGGCATTGTCTTCAAAGATACTGATTCGGCATTAAAAGAAAACGAAGAAATCTTCAAAAAACACTGGGGTACAGTAATCCCATATACAGATAACAAATTCGCAGCATTAAACTCTGCAGTTTGGTCTGGTGGTTCATTTATTTATATGCCTAAAGGCGTTAAATTAGACACACCATTACAAGCATACTTCCGTATTAACTCTGAAAACATGGGTCAATTCGAACGTACGCTAATCATCGTAGACGAAGATGCATCTGTACACTACGTAGAAGGTTGTACAGCGCCTGTTTACACAACAAACTCTCTACACTCGGCTGTAGTAGAAATCATCGTTAAAAAGAACGCTTACTGCCGTTATACAACGATTCAAAACTGGGCGAACAACGTATATAACCTTGTTACAAAACGTACAGTTGTTGAAGAAAACGGTACAATGGAATGGATCGACGGAAACATCGGTTCAAAATTAACAATGAAATACCCTGCTTGTATCCTTAAAGGTGAAGGCGCACGTGGTATGACATTATCAATTGCCATTGCAGGTAAAGGTCAACACCAACACGCTGGTGCAAAAATGATTCACTTAGCACCAAACACATCTTCAACAATCGTTTCAAAATCGATTGCTAAGCAAGGTGGTAAAGTTACGTATCTTGGTCAAGTGAAATTCGGTAAAAATGCTAAAGGTGCACGTTCAAACATCGAGTGTGACACATTAATCATGGATAACGAATCTACTTCTGATACAATTCCATACAACGAAATCTTAAATGATAACGTATCTTTAGAGCACGAAGCGAAAGTTTCAAAAGTATCTGAAGAGCAATTGTTCTACTTAATGAGCCGTGGTGTTTCTGAAGAAGAAGCGACAGAAATGATCGTAATGGGCTTCATCGAGCCATTCACAAAAGAATTACCAATGGAATACGCAGTAGAAATGAACCGTCTGATCAAGTTCGAGATGGAAGGTTCTATCGGATAATTTTTATCCAGGCACTTGTCTCCAATTTATTGGAGACAGGTGCTTTTTTATG
>NZ_JBELZM010000014.1:0-133174 GCF_040273735.1 Solibacillus sp.
TCCTGTTTCATTAGTGAGTCCAATGCAACGCTATATATTTCTCCCAAATTTTCCTTTGGCTCTATGCCAGTATTACAAGCAGAAAGTAATCCCACTAGTAAAAAAAGCAAATAGTAATACTTTATCTTCAAATTTATCCATCCCCATTTAAATTCGACATTTTAATTGTTAAAAACAATCGCTAATGTGCTATATTTCGATAATAGATTATGAATTCCTTTAAATAACTTTTCCAAATCGAAGTTTGGGCACTTTTTAAAATATCCGTTACACTAAAACCCCCGTTATTGGGAACCTTTGTATCTTCAGTTTAAAATGGCTGTTTTTGTTTATTATTATAGAAATACGGAAAAGGATAAGAGATGAAATAAGGGGAGGACTGGTTAGATGTTAAATTATACTCGAAATGGTTCAGGAGAAGTTGTTGTATTAATACATGGATTTTTAGGGAGTACAGCAATATTTGAAAAAATTATGGAACCATTAACAAAACAATTTGACGTAATTGCAATCGATTTGCCCGGCCACGGTAAAAGTGAAATGCCGGAAGGGGAATATACAGTATATCGTTATGCCGAAGATATTATCGATGTATTAGTAACAGAAAAAGTTGAGAAGGCTTATTGGGTTGGGCATTCGATGGGTGGCTATATTACATTGGCCGCAATCGAGAAACAATATTCTAAGATCGAAAAGGCTGTCTTACTGTATTCCTCCGACTCATCGGACACACCAGAAGCAATCGATAAAAGAACGAAGCAGCAGGTAGAGATTCAGGAACATGGAACAGGTTCCTTTGTTGATGGAATTATTCATAATTTCCTGGCACCTGATGCAAAAACGGAAGATGTACTTTTTGCAAAAGAAGTTGCCTATGAAGCAAAAGAAGAAGGGCTCGTTGCAGCGCTTGGTGCAATGAAGTCACGTCCAAACCAACGTGATCTGGTAGATACGTTACCTTTACCAATCCTTGTAATCGAAGGGGAACAAGACAAAGCGGTTACACCGATTACTACATCGAATCCGAATGTGGAAAAAGTAAAAACAAATACAGGGCATCTCGGGATGATAGAAGATGCTCAAACCGTAGCAAGAAAAATTATTCGTTTCCTGAACAGCGATAACTAAAAAGAGAGGGATCCATATTTATTGGGTCCCTCTTTTTTTAACTGTACTGTTTTTTTAAATATAATGTAATCCAATTAAAGCATTCGTTTTTCTCTAAATTGGCGACAAGACCAATAATAATCGCATTTCTTGGATTTTCGCTTTTCAGTTCTGCTATTAATAGCTGGATGGAATCGATTTCTAAACTGTTTGTAGTCTGTTGTTGAAGAGACAGCAGATCCTCCGTAATATGATCAATTGAATAATTTTCGATCCGTTTGTAAAACTGGGAAGGATGTTGCAGCAGTGCGATTTTGCTTTTAGTCGCTAATAAAGTCGTCTTTTCAACGAGTGATTCAGCAAATTTCCCCGAATCAAAGGGCTGGCATGAACCGAAAATATACTGCATATACGATTGAACCATCCCGTTTATAATAACAACTAAATCATATTGTCTTCCTTCAATTTGGTCGCCAAATACTTCGAATAACAGCTTCTCCAAATTTTTATTGGATAGCTCTACATAATAATGAATTCTTTCAATTAATGCTTTATTGATTGCAGAAACATTTTCCTTCATCAAAATATCCGCAAATCCCGCATATTGTGATAATACTTTCATTGTCTGAACAAAGTAGATATGGAGCTTTTCTGAAGGGGTTTGTCCTTCACTGACTGCTTGGTCAACTTCACGTATTATATTGTTCATAAAATGTTCAATTATAGAAAAAACGAGCTCATCTTTCGATTTGAACGATAAATAAAATGCACCTTTGGAAATGCCGCAATGGTCGGTAATTTGCTGTACTGACGTAGCTTCGATCCCTTTTTCAGCAAATAAATGAAGTGCAGAATCAATTATCAATTGTTTTCTTGTCATAATAATTTAAAGCTCCTTTCAATTGACACGTGACCGACTAGTCATTATTATAGAATGGTGGTTACATATAGTCAAGAAAGGTAAGGTGGAACCGTGAAAGGCCTAGTTAATTTCGTATTAAAAAATAAGCTTGCCGTATGGTTACTAACAATCATTATCGTGTTTTCCGGTATTTATTCATCCACACGTATGAAAATGGAATCGATTCCAGACATTTCGATCCCGTTCTTAATCGTTATGGGGGTTTATCCTGGTGCAACACCAGAGCAAGTAATGGATGATCTTTCAATTCCTTATGAAAAGGCAGTTGAAAGTTTAGAAGATGTAAAGGCTGTATATTCTACATCTTCTTCAAATGTTTCACAAGTTCAAGTGGAATATGAATATGGCGTGGATATGGATGAAAAGAAACGTCAATTAGAAGCTGCTTTAGATAATATTGAGCTTCCAGAAGGTGCACAAGAGCCTTCAATTATGGCGATCAGCATGAACATGATGCCTGTCATTGCATTATCAGTAAGTAGTTCGGAAGAAGATATTGTTGAACTGACGTCAACAGTAGAGAAAACAATTCTGCCGAAACTAAACAAAATTGACGGTGTTGCATCTGCGACAGTTACAGGTCAACATCTTGAAGAAGTAGCCTTTACTTATGATGAAGAAAAAATGGCACAACTAGGTTTAACGGAAGACTCTGTTAAGCAAATGATTCAGGCTAGCGACCTTGCAGTCTCGTTAGGATTATACGAGTTTGAAGATGGCGAACAAGCTGTTGCAATTGACGGCAAGTTTAAAACAGAAGAACAGTTAAAAGAAATGCTGATTCCTGTTACACCTTCTGAAACAAACCCGGTTCCTTTCGTGAAACTGGGGGATATTGCTGAAATCGAAAAAGTAGGTAAAGTGCAATCCGTATCTCGAACTAATGGTAAAGATGCGATTGCCATTCAAATCGTAAAAGGTCAGGATGCGAATACGGTTACTGTTGCCAATGCAGTAAAAGATTTAATCGAAGAAGAGCAGAAAGCAATTTCAGGTCTTAAAATCGATATTTCTTTAGACCAAGGGAAACCAATTGAAGATTCTGTCTTTACTATGGTTGAAAAAGCGGTCTTTGGTGGTTTAATCGCAGTATTAATTATCCTATTATTCCTGCGAGACTTTAAATCAACAATCATTTCGATCATTTCAATTCCGGTGTCAGTATTCATGGCATTAATGGCATTGCACTGGTTGGATATCACGCTGAATATCATGACGCTTGGAGCGATTACAGTTGCAATCGGACGGGTAATTGACGACTCGATCGTAGTAGTAGAAAATATTTATCGTCGTATGCACTTGAGAGAAGAGAAATTACAAGGCCGTGCGTTAATTCGTGAAGCAACAATTGAAATGTTCAAGCCGATCATGTCTTCAACATTAGTAACAATTGCGGTGTTCGCACCACTTGTATTTGTAGGCGGTATGGTTGGGGAATTATTCGTACCATTCGCATTAACAATGTCATTTGCATTAATCGCATCATTAATCGTAGCGATTACAATTGTACCAGCACTTTCACACACATTATTCCGTAAGAAAATTTACGGTGAAAAGTCTGAAAGTCAGCATAAAGAAGTAGGTAAGCTTGCAGTAGCATACCGTAATTTCTTGGAGAAAACATTAAACCATAAATGGATTTCATCGATTATTGCGGTTGTTCTATTAGTCGGTTCACTAGCGTTAACACCATTAATCGGCTTTAGTTTCATGGGCTCTCAAGAAGAGAAAGTGATGTATTTAACATACACACCAGGTACTGGCGAATTGATGGATGAAACACTGGAAAACATTGAAGAAGTAGAGAAAGAATTAATGAAGCGTAAAGACATCGATATTTTACAATTATCGGTGAACACTGAACCTTCTACTGATGCTGCTGCAATGATGACTGGCGGCGGTGCAGGCGGTGGTTTAATCTATGCGATTTTCGATCCGGATATGGAAGATTTCCCGAAAGCTAAAAAAGAAGTAGAAGACTATATCTTTAACATTGGTCAATCAGGCGAGTGGAAAACTCAGAACTTCGCGATGGGTATGTCTTCAAATGAAGTGAGCTACACACTTTACAGTGAAGATTTAGATAAGCTAAACGAAGCTGTTGCTCAAGTAGAAGACGTTCTAGTTGATGTTAAAGGACTTGATGAAATTGAGTCTAATGCTTCTGCTCCATATGTAGAAAATGTAATCAAAGTAGATCAGGAAAATGTATTACAATACGGTCTGACTACTGCTCAAATTTTAATGGCTTTACAAACAAATTCAGCTAAAGAAGTGCTGACAACTGTCGAGAGTGACGGCGCTGATATTAATGTAGTTGTTCAGCGTGAAGCAAAATCTGCGGCAGCGGATATTGATGAATTATTGGAAACACCGATTCAAACGGCAACAGGTCAGACAATGACAATTGGTGACATTGTAGAGCTTGAAGAAGGTACGACTTTAAATTCACTATCTCGTCAAAAAGGCGAATACTTTGCGACAGTATCTGCAACGATTACGGATAAGGATATTTCAAAAGCAACATCTGCAGCAGATGAAAAAATTGCTGATTTAGACTTACCTAAAGGCGTTACAACTGGTGTAGGTGGTGTTGCGGCAGATATGGCTGAAACATTTACTCAACTAGGTGTTGCGATGATTGCAGCAATTGCAATTGTTTACTTTATCCTAGTAGTAACATTCGGTGAAGGTTTAGCTCCATTTGCGATTTTATTCTCATTACCATTTACTGTAATCGGTTCATGGATTGGATTATTCGCAACAGGTCTTACAATTTCGGTTTCAGTTATGATGGGATTACTGATGTTAATCGGTATCGTAGTCACAAACGCAATCGTACTTGTTGACCGTATTATCCGTATGGAACATGAGGGTATGAACATGCGTGAAGCAATACTGGAAGCCGGAGCAACTCGTTTACGTCCGATCTTAATGACGGCGATCGCAACAATTGGTGCAATGTTACCAATGGCATTCGGTGGAGCTGGCGGCGGTCTGATTTCTCAAGACCTGGCAGTAACAGTAATTGGTGGTTTATTATCATCAACATTATTAACATTAATCATCGTACCGATTGTTTATGAAGTATTATCAAAAATGCTGAAGAAAAATCGTAAGGATGTAAAAGACAATTAATACGAGCAGCCTGTAAGAAGTCATTTCTTGCAGGCTGTTTTTTAATGTAAAGTGATGGGTATAGAAGATAAGTTTTGATATACATAAAAGGAGGCATGAGATGAAGAAATTATTGTTGTTAAGTCTGATAGTTGCAGCGATTTTCAGTATCAATGCGAATTCTGCCGAAGCGGCTTCAGATACGATCGAACTTGGCAAATACCCTGTGCAAGTAGTTGCGAAGAAAAATACGGAACTGAAAGATGAACAGGGCATGGTCATAAAAACTGTAGTAAAAGGAGACAAGCTATTACTGCGGGCGATAAAAGGAAAGTCGGGTATTATCAAATATTCTTCCCAATCCGCTTTTATCCCTTTAACTGATGTTCATTATATCCAGCTGGTCGATGGTGCAAAAACAATCACATATGACGAAGTGGCAGCAAAGCTAAAGCTTGTTTCAGCAATGTATCCGTCACTGGCGAAATTGCAGGAAATCGGAAAATCGGTTGAGGGACGACCTTTATTTTCCTTAAAAGTTGGAACCGGGCAAAAAGAAATATTAATGGATGCGTCTTTTCACGGACGTGAACATATGACGACAAATGTTTTGGTGGAAATGATTGATACGTATGTTAAGGCTTATGTAAACGGAACGAAAATCGAAAAATACGATGTAAAGAAAATATTAAGTGAAGTGAGCATCATATTTGTGCCAATAGTGAATCCGGATGGGGTAACACTTGCACAAGGTGGCAAAGTAAAAACATCGATGACAAAACTGAAAGCGATGAACAATAACAGTACTAATTTCAATCGTTGGAAAGCAAACATGAACGGTGTCGATCTGAATCGTCAATTTAATGTGAATTGGCATTTAATTAAAATGACAAAGCCTTCATTCAAAGAATATAAAGGGAAAGCGCCAAATACAGAACCGGAAGCGCTCGCAATCAAACGACTGATCGATCGCGGAAATCATTTAGCGTATGTCTCTTATCATTCTTCCGGTCAGATTATTTATTGGAGCCAAACGAAAACAAAATTCAGCCGAACAAAAAAGTTTGTTAAAGGGATATCAAACATTACCGGTTATAAGTTGATGCCTGTAACCCCAAAAAATGAACCGATTGCAGCTTCTGAAGATTACTTTATAAAAGTAAAAGACCGCCCTGCAATGACGGTCGAAATCGCACCATTTGCAGGTGAAGCATCAGTTCCTTTAAAACGTTGGAATAATGTTTGGAAGCAAAATAAAACAGTCGGACTGTATGTAGCCAATGAAGCGCGAAATTGGTGAGAAAAATGGTGAACCGCAATTGCGGATTCCCAGTTTTAGTTTTCTTATTGAGTCGGTGCTTTTCATAACAGTGGAAGTGCTATAGGAAGTATTGTTCTATAGCCACAATGTCAAAAACAGTTATAGCATCGAACTATTTGGTTTTTAGCCATCGTCTTCTTTTTAGTTTGGGTACGATATCTGACTGAGAAAACGGAAATAGCTGAAAAAATTGAAGTCCAATAATTCATTCGATAAGTGTTCAGGGCGAAAGCTGAACACTTTTTTCTAATAATAAGAATCGTAGCTGTTATAAGCGGGCGTATGTAATTGACAATTTTCTGAAATCATAATATATTATTATATGAGTATGTGTTCATATATAAAAAGAAAAATGGGGGCGTTATAATTGGGAGAGCACCATCATCACCATCATTCACATAGTACGAACAAGAAAGTTCTTTTTATATCCTTTTTAATGATTACCGGTTTTATGGTTGTAGAAGCGATAGGCGGAGTGCTGACGAACAGTCTTGCGCTGCTGTCTGACGCAGGACATATGTTAAGCGACGCGGTTTCACTTGGAATTGCATTAATGGCCATTATTTTTGCGCAAAAAGTAGCCAATGCCAGTAAAACATTTGGCTACAAACGTATTGAAATATTAGCAGCCACACTGAATGGCCTGACATTAATCATCATCGCGCTGTTTATTTTTTACGAAGCAATTGGACGTTTTATGGATCCACCTGAAGTTGCTTCAACCGGAATGCTCATCATCAGCAGTATCGGATTGGCGGTAAATATTTTAGTGGCTTGGATTATGATGCGCGGTGCCGATACGAAGGATAATTTAAATATGAGAGGCGCGTATCTGCACGTGATCAGTGATATGATCGGTTCAATCGGTGCCATTGTTGCCGCTTTACTTATCCTGTTCTTTGAATGGGGATGGGCAGATCCATTGGCCAGTGTTTTTGTAGCTGCACTAGTGCTTCGAAGCGGATATCATTTAACGAAAGCTTCATTGCATATCTTAATGGAAGGCACACCACAGGATGTAACTGTCGATCAAATCATTCAGACGATTGAAAAATATGATGAAATAAAAGCGCTTCATGATCTGCACATCTGGACTATTACGAGCGGGTTAAATGCCTTGTCTTGCCACGTTGTTGTAAATGACGACTTAACGATAAAGGAAAGCGAGCAACTGTTAGATAAAGTCGAACATGACTTGCTTCATCAAAATATTCATCATGTAACGATTCAAGTAGAGACAAATACGCATCAGCATGATCATTCGGTTTATTGTACAGCAAAGCAAGATGTAAGCCATCAGCATCACCACCACCATCATTAATCAATTACGCCTAGCGTATAGGAGAAAAGAGTGTTTAATCGTATGACAATGGAAAAAAGAACCCAACATGAATTGGATGAAGAAACATTGTTTGTCGTTTCGCAAACGTTCAAGGCGTTAAGCGATCCAACACGAATCCGTATTTTAAACATGTTATGCTGTGAAGAACATTCGGTAAATGACATTGCGGAAAAGCTCGATTTAAATCAGTCGGCAGTTTCCCATCAATTACGTTTTTTGAAGAACTTGCGTTTAGTAAAGTTTAGGCGTGAAGGGACGACATTGTACTATACAAGCGCAGATGACCATGTTATCAACTTGCTGCATCAGGCAATTGATCATGCCCATCATTAAGTAAATAAAGTAACCAACAACACGTAAAAGTCTTATTTAAAGAACTTTTGCGTGTTTTTCATTGGATTACATATTTCAACTGGTAATGAAATATTACCGCGAGAATGGGAACTTCGAGCGTAATACAAAGTGTAAAAGGTGCAGAATCATTGTTTTGTCAATAGATTAATGTTGCGGAAAATTAGGTTTTTAAGTGAAAGATACCTCCCTAAATCTGTTTTTTTATTTACTATAGTTTTTTTCTATTAAAATTATAGGAAGTATCTAATGGACGAAAGACGAATCTCTCATTACAATGTAGATAAGGCGATTAAAAAATAAAGTGTAACGGATTTTTTAATTGGCTATATGGATTTACAGAAATTCATCGTAACATCGAACTAAAAATACTATTTTGGGGTGATTGTTAATGGGAAAAGATTTAAGTCAATTCATTAGAAATGAAGCGTTTTTAAACAAAGTTGTATCAGCGGAGGAAGCCGCGTCTTGGATTGAGGACGGCATGAATCTGGGTATGAGTGGTTTTACGCTTTTCGGAGAGCCAAAAGAATTTCCGCTTGCACTTTCTAAACGAGGAGAGCAGGAAAATTTCAAAGTAAACCTTTATACAGGTGCATCATTAGGGCCAACTGCTGACCAATCAATGGCAGAAGCAGGAATCCTCAACTTACGTGTGCCTTATCAAGGAAATGCGATTCTGCGCGGTAAAATCAATAACGGAGAAATTTTCTATATTGATCAGCATTTATCACATACAGCAGAAGAAGTTCGTAAAGGTTCACTTGGTAAAATTGACTATGCAATCATTGAAGCAGCAGCAATTACAGAAGATGGTCTAGTCATTCCAACAGGTTCAGTAGGGAACTCACCGATCTTTGTAGAAAAAGCTGAAAATGTCATTATCGAAATTAATACGACTGCCCCAAAAGCATATGAAGGGCTCCATGATATTTATGTACAGAAAGCACAAGGCGAGCGTAAAGAGATCCCTATTTATAATACTGGGGACCGAATTGGGGAAATCGGAATTAAAGTAGACCCTGCGAAAGTAAAAGGAATTGTTTTATCGGAGCAGCCGGATATTCCGTCACCATTATTCGAGCCAAACGAAGAAACACAGAAGATAGCCGATAATTTATTAGCATTCCTGGCAAATGAAGTTGAAGTCGGGAATTTACCGGAATCTTTAGCACCGCTTCAATCAGGCGTGGGCTCGGTAGCAAATGCCGTATTAAACGGAATGCAAAAATCTCAATTTAAAGATCTTGAAGTATTCTCGGAAGTACTGCAAGATGGTGTGTTTGACCTGATCGATGCGGGTATTGTTAAATTTGCTGCAGGTACGGCATTCTCACTATCTAAAAAGCGTGTGGATTCACTAGCGGAAGACTTAGCAAAGTACAAGGATAAAATCATGTTCCGCCCACAGGAAATTTCGAATAACCCGGAAGTAATTCGTCGCTTAGGCGTTATTTCTTTTAACACAGCGATTGAAGTAGACATTTACGGTAATGTCAATTCAACACATGTAAACGGCACGAAAATTATGAACGGTATCGGCGGTTCCGGGGACTTTGCCCGTAATGCGCGCATTACAATTTTCGTAACATCTTCATTAGCGAAAAACGGGGCTATTTCAACAATCGTTCCATTCGTTTCACATATCGACCATACAGAACACGATGTAGATGTAATCGTAACTGAGCAAGGCTATGCGGACCTTCGTGGACTTCCGCCAGTGAAGCGTGCTGAGAAATTGATTGAAATCGCACATCCGAAATATAAAGAACAGTTACGTGCTTATTTCGAAGAGGCAAAAGAAAAAGTAGGCGGCCAAACACCGCATATCCTCGAAAAAGCATTCTCATTCCATAACAATTTAAAAGAGAATGGGACAATGTTGTTTGAAGACGACAAAATTAAACACTAACTGATAAACAGACAAAGGTGGCGTTTTAACATGGATGTAAAGTTTCCTATTGGTCCATTGCAAGTACCTGAACAGGTGACACTTGCCGATGTAAAGGAATGGTTACAACAAACGGAATCATTTACGACACGTTTAAGAGAAGTTGTCGATTCATTAAATGAAGAGCAGTTAAACAAAACTTACCGCGAAGGTGCATGGACAGTTCGTCAGCTTGTTCATCATATTGCTGATTCACAACTGAACATGTATCAGCGACTGAAGCTGGCACTAACGGACGACAACCCTACAGTGCCTGGATTTAATCAAGAAGAGTGGGCAGTACTGCCAGACAATGACTTACCTGTAGAAAGCTCGATTAAAATGCTTGAAGGTATTAATGAGCGAATCGTTTCTTTAGGTCAACATTTAACTGAAGACCAGCTAAAGCGACAATTTACCCATGAAACAAACGGGCCGGTCACAATTGCTGCAAAAGTTGCAAAATTGGCATGGCATGAGGAGCATCATTTTGCTCATATTAAAATTGCCCTATCAAATTAATCTGATTTTTAACGAATTGGCTTACCCGATTAGGTAAGCCATTTTTTTATGAAACGTACTATTTTATCTCCTTATATAAAAAGACGAGTCGTTCAATTTCTTCAAAGCCATTATTTTTATAAAATTGTTCTGCCGGTATATTGCGGTTTGTGAGCAGTGTCATGGATTCTACGGATTTATCTTTCAGCTGGATTTCTAAATAATTCAGCATCGCTTTACCAATCCCCTTATTTTGCAATGACTGATCGACGCACATTTCATGGATGAAATATTCATCGCCACTATACCATTTCCGCTGCACGCCCATTATAAAGCCAAGCAGTTCGCCTTTTTCTATAGCGATCACGCCCAGAAAGTTTGGGGTATTATAGTAATCGGATAAATACTGGTTTGCACTTTCATTGTTCCAGTCGTCATTCCAAGGCTCGGCATTAAATACTTTTATAAATGCTGCTGTGCATGTTGCTAAATCAGTTGCTTCCATTCTTTTAAACTCCACAATCATTCACTTCCATTATAGTTTCTTTGTAAAGCATATAACGCGATTTGCCTCTGTAAAGCCTAGTTTAAGATGAACGTTTAAACTATCTACATTAGACAATTCACAGTCGCTTGCAAACTCTGTACATCCTTTTGCTTTAGCCCACTGTTCACAAGCTTGCACTAAAAGTTGTGCGAAATGCTGTCTACGGTAGGAATCTACGACATATAGGCCTTCCAAATAACCAACCGGGCTGGAATGTGTACCTTCCACATAATCAAAGCGAAGCTGACATTGTGCAAATCCAATCACTTTTTCATCATCAAATGCTAAGAAAACAGTACTGTTTGAATTAGTAATAACGTCCTCCATGTTCTGTACGAATTCATGTAAATCATTGCCTGGCCAAAGAAGTAAAGCAAGTTGAGCAGCTGCTGATGCTTGGTTCAGTGTCGCCTCGTTAATCATAATTTCCTCCTGTTATTTAAAGATAAGTATGTTTACTATTATAGAATAAAATGGAAGGGAATAGTGATTATATAACGAATAGTCAAAAGTTATTGTTCTGATGAAGGATCAGTTAATTCACTAATTGGAAGGGAAAAGGCATGTAGAAAGGGAATTCTTTTATACAGCTGATTAAAAATAAAGGAGAGATATTACTTTGAGTAATTCATTTATTGAACAAGTACATTATATTCGAATTCCTGTAAAGCATTTAGAATTGTCTGCACATTGGTATAGAGATGTATTAGGGTTTCAATTACTAAACAATACTCAGGAAAGAGCAATTTTAAAAATAAATGAAGGACCGTTCTTACTGATCTTAGTTCCTACTGCAGATGAAACATTTGCACATTTTACAATCGATAATAAACAAGAATTCAGCATAGGCTTTACCAGTCCTGAACTGTTAAAATTTCATCAACACTTAATGGATCATCAAGTTAAGGTAGAAGAGATAAAGGAAGATAATGGTCATGTCTTTTTTCACTTTTATGATCCAAATGGTAATAAACTTCAAGTTCACTGGTGATTTTTATAAACATATTACCTAAAAACATTACGCAATTAATATACAGGTAGAAGATAACCCTTGCTAAAATTTTCACTGCAGATTTGAGACTATACATAAAAAAGAAAGCCATACGATAAACGTAGGCTTAATTTATAATGGCTTTAATGAATTTGTCTGTTCAATGTAAATAAAGGCATCATATCTTGAACCGACGTTGGACGGAACATAATTCCCATAAGCTTCATATTCGGGGTGATAGACAACACCGATTGCACGATGGCCAATCCGGTCATTGAACAATTCCCGATTTTCATCAGTGAAAATCAATACTTTATCTTGCCCGCCAGCTGCATGGAGCTGTCCTTCCCATGTGTTGAGTTTGGAAGAGGGAACTGGGATTACTTGGAGAGGATCTCCCCAGCTGTCAGCAGCGATGACAGTTCCTTCATATGTTCCGAATCCGATGGCATAGGTATTGTTCTTTCCATACTGTTCACGGACAAGCTGGCCGACGTTGATCATTTGATCTTCTTTCATACTTGTAGCGGATGCATCCCCGATATGCGTATTATGTTCCCAAATAATGATTTTTGCATCTTCACCGTGGTATTTCAATAATTCGTTGATCGCTTCCACCATATGTGAATCTCGTGTATTCCAGGAGATGGCATCCTGCATCATTTCCCGGTAATATGTTTCCGCATTTTTGGCTACAAGCGCATTCATCATGACATTTAAATCTTCTTCTTGTTTATTCGAGAAATGTTCCTTATTATTTCGTAACGACCTCAGCAAATCCGTTACTTCACGGACACATTCATCCGTAAATTGAGCAGTTGATAGAGCATAGTGCTCAGGCATTCTGTTGTAAGGCTCAAAGCAGGAAAAAGCTTTCTTTGCATGTTCAAAATCGGCTTTATACTTAGGATTTTCGGATAAAAAGTGTATCACTTCATCCATCGATTCAAAGAGACTATATAAATCAATACCATAAAACCCGACCTTAGTGCTCAAAGTATTATTTTTATCCTTTAGCCACTCTACAAATTGTTCTACTTCTTCATTTGCCCACATCCATTGCGGCCACCGATTAAAAGATTCCTTTAAGATTGCAGCTGCATTTGCATTAACCTCTTCATAACCTTTAACGTAGCGGTTCACTGCCTGTGCAGACGGCCAGTCTCCTTCTACCGCGATAATATTAAATCCTTTTTGATTGATCAGCATTTTCGTTAACTCGGCACGGACTGTATAAAACTCCGAAGTACCATGCGAAGCTTCCCCGATCATCACAATTTTGGCATTTCCAATCGACTCGACAATTTTATTTAAACTTTGTTCATTACAGGGAAGTGCATGCTCTTTTATTGCAGCTACCAGTTTTCTTGGCAAGTTTATTCACTCCTTTCATACATCATTATCTTTCCCGCGCTATTTATATGAATACCCTGATGCGTGTAATTTACTCAAAAGCAAATATGAAAAACAATACAAATTACTTTTAAAATTATTATGTATAACCATTAAATAAGTGGTGATACTATTAGCGATGGTCGGTTAGCCATCGAATGATTTGGCGCATGATTCCTCGTGAATCTGATGCGCCTTTAATTTTGCCCATTTTTATTTAAAGGGAAAATCTCTATTTTTTAAATCTTTCGGGTTAGTAATTTTGTACTTATGCGAAATTTATAATATGATAGTTTTATACTAAACGCTGTAGGGAGATTGACTTAATGAGCATTTATAATTATTTAGTGAAAAAAATAAACGGTGAGATCCTTTCGATGGAAACTTATCGAAATCAAGTAATGCTGATTGTGAATACGGCAAGCAGTTGCGGTTTTACTTTCCAATATGAAGACATGCAAAAATTATATGAACGCTATGCAGAAAAAGGGTTCACAGTTCTTTCTTTTCCATGCAACCAATTTGGCGAACAGAATCCGGAAGACGGGGAAACGTCTGCAAGACAATGCAAGCTACAGTTCGGTGTTACATATCCAGTGTTTGATAAAATCGATGTGAATGGCAAGGAAACACATCCGCTTTTCAATTATTTAAAACACGAAGTTGATTGTCCGGAATTCGTTCGGGAGACAATGCAACAAAAACATTTATACAATAGAATTCAAACAAACTATCCGGATTACTTAATCGGGCGCAATATTCGATGGAATTTCACGAAGTTCCTAGTAGACGGCAGTGGCCGCGTCATCCAGCGTTTTGAACCGGATGATTCATTCCTTGATATCGAGAAGGCGATTGAAGAGTTATTGGTAACGGCAGATGTAAAATAATTCGAATACATTTTAAGCCCATTTCTTCGTTGGAAATGGGCTTTAAATTATGCATTTTTCTTTGTTCTTGTAGTGGTTGTTCTTTTTCTCGTTTTTGGTTTCTTTGTTTTATCAAGGGATGCTTGTAATGCGGACATTAAATCGGTCACATTATCAGGCAACGGTCGTTTTTCGTTTGCAACAACCGTACTTTCCGCTTTCTTTTCCTCAATCAGCTGCATAAGCGCTGTCCGATAATCATCCGTGTATTTAGTCGGATCGAACTCGGTTGTTAACTGTTCAACAAGCATAAGGGCCGTATCAAGTTCCTTTTGCACGACTGCTTCAACACTCGGTATATTCGGTACGTCCCCGACATTTCGTACTTCATCAGGGAAATGAATGATTTCCATTACTAATGTGTTTTTATAAACACGGACAATAGCCAATTGCTCTTTTGATCGAATCGTAATTTTAGCCACACCGATTTTACCGGATTCCTCCAACGTTTTTCGTAATAGGACATATGCTTTTCCACCAGTATTGTCAGGTGATAAATAATACGTCTTTTCAAAATAGATCGGGTCGATTTCTTCCAGCTTAACAAAATCTATAATCTCTACTGATTTATCTTCATTTTCTTTGCGCAAATTTTCCAGGTCCTCTTCATCCAAAACGACGAATTTGTTTTTCGTATACTCATAAGCCTTTACGATATCTTCATCTTTTACCTCTGCCTGACAACCTTCACACACCTTTTTGTAGCTGATCGGTGTATGACATTCCTTATGGAGCTGTCTAAGTTTAACATCTTTATTTTCAGTTGCCGCATGAAGTTTTACCGGAATATTTACTAAGCCAAAACTAATACTACCTTTCCAGACAGTATGCATGTTGTCACCTCATTTTTCCTTACTATGGGACTAAAAATTTTATTTATGTATCGTCTTCGAAAAAAAACAAAGGATAAATAGAAAAACGAAAGTTGGCCTTTATGTGAAACCAATGTTATTAACCGATGCACCGGAAATTCCGTTAGGTGATGATTGGTTATACGAAACTAAATATGACGGTTATCGTTCTGTTTTAATTTGGGAAAAAGGTATTCCATCACCAATACTGAAAAGTCGAAATGGCAATGTTTTAAATGAAAAATTTCCTGAAATTATTCGTTACTGTGAGAGTATTTATGACAAAATCAAAGCTTATTTACCGATTATCTTCGATGGGGAGGTCGTTTTCTTAATAAACAATTATCAGAGTAAATTTTCGTTTGTTCAAAAGCGGGGAAAAATGACAAACCTAAAAAATATTGAATCGAACGCAGATACATTCCCATGTCATTATATTGTGTTTGATTTACTGAAATTAAAAGGGAAAGATAAGGAAAATAGCCGGTTAACAACAAGAAAACAATTACTATATGACTTTTTTGAACGTCTCAATTTACCTGGAACGGTACAATATAGCGATTCAAGAAGACTCCAAATGATCGATGTATTTGAAGATCCGCATTTACTTAGGAAAAGAGTTAAGGCCCATAATGGGGAAGGGATCATTGCAAAAAAGCGCAACAGCAAATGGTTGGAAGATGCGAGAACGAAAAGCTGGCTGAAAATAAAAAACTGGAAGCACGTAAATGTCATTCTTACTAAATTTGATCAGTCAAACGGTTTCTTTAATGGTGCGATATATAAGGAAGACAGACTTTTGGAGATTGTGTCGTTTAAACATGGTTTATCTGAAAAAGAAAACAAAACATTAATAGCCTTTTTTAAAACAAATGGAACACTGGTGACGAAAAGTATAATTGAAATTCCTCCTTCAATTTGCGTATCCATCGCTTGTATTGATTTTGATGGCAGTAAATTGAGAGAACCGCGCTTTCATTCTTTCCAGCATCATCTGGAAGCTACAGATTGTAACTGGCAGCATATGCATAGACAATTAAACCCGATTCCGGAAAATGTAGCAGTTACAAGTCCGGATAAACCGGTTTTTCCTGCAAGCAATATTACGAAGGATGATTATTTGTATTATTTGCAGACGATTGCACCGATGATGCTGCCTTTTCTCCATGACCGGTTATTGACAGTCATCCGTTACCCGCATGGGGTACCAGGAGAAAGCTTTTACCAGAAAAACTATACCGAAAATTTGCCGGATTTTATTACGACGCACTTAGTAGACGATACCCATTTTATTTTATGTAACAATATTGAATCTCTTTTATGGTTGGGTAATCAGCTCGCTTTAGAATATCATATTCCGTTTCAGCCGGTCACATCCGAACAGCCGACAGAAATTGTATTTGATTTGGATCCACCATCCGTGGATGAGTTTGGATTGGCGGTAGATGCTGCACTAAAGTTCAAAACAATAATGGATTATTTTGAATTGACAAGCTTTGTCAAAACGTCAGGTGGGAAAGGTATGCAAATATATATCCCGTTGCCACTTCGCACATTCTCCTATGAAGAAACGGGTGTATTTACGGAGTTTATATGCCGATTCCTAGCACAGCAATATCCTGATTCCTTTACAATCGAGCGGATGAAGAAAAACAGAGGGAAAAGGCTGTATTTGGATTATGTCCAGCATAGGGAAGGGAAGACGATTGTTGCACCGTACTCAGCACGCGGCAATAATAAAGGATTGATCGCCACGCCGATATTATGGGAAGAAGTAACCGAAAAATTAACGCCCGATCTTTTCACAATACCCCATGTTATGAAACGTTTAAATGACATAGGAAATCCTTTTGGAGATTTCAGGGAAGTTGGAGAGCAACAGCCATTCCGAGCTGTTCTTGATCAAATAAAGGGGAAACAAGTTTAGTTGAAAATGCAGGCAGTCAACCTAGAAAAAGCCTTTCGCAAACTATGCGAAGGCTTTTACACGTTAAGAAGGATTGATCACTATTGGAGCGTCCTCATGATGGGCATGATGAGTCGGGGATAGCTCATAGGCAATCAAGGTGACATTTAATTTTTGTTCCAGTTGTTTAATCGCTTCGAGCTTATTCATATCCAGTTCCGCAAATTTCGTTTCTTCCACAAAATCACATCCTTTACAGTTTAGCTTTAGTATGAAAAGTTAATCTATATTTATCCATGCTGTATGTTATTGGTAAACCGGAGGAGACAAATAAAAAAGAGAGATAAAATTATCTCTCAAGAATTAATAGCATTATAGTTTAATGGATGAAGAATGTTAGTAAAAACGTCCTTTTTTACAATGAAATATGTTTTCTTATTATATGTAACGACTACTTGCCCCGGTTTCACAAATACTTTCGCTGTTTTTAAATTAGCATATGGCGCACCTAATAATTTTGAAATGTTCATGATCATTACCCCTTTTTAAGTTTCTATTTTCGTTATTCCCAAAATAATAATAGCTTGAAACTCTTTCGAATAGATTTTTGCTGTAAAAAGGTCTTAAGTAACAAATTCACTATATGAATATAGAATAAAAGACCTGAGCATCCACTCAAGTCCATAAAATGACCAGTTATTATAATATATGTTTCCTGGTTGCAAATTATTACTACTTCAAAACTTTAACTTTGCATCTTAACTACCGGAATATAAATATCACAAATTTTTCCTTCATCAAGCATACAACGGTCATCGTACAATTCAAAATCATTACAACCTGGTGCGTACTCGTAACCAGACTTAGGGAACCATTCATTAAAAATATAATTCCATGTCCCTTGAATAGCCCCTACAAAGTTTGATGCATCAGTAGGAGGTGTTGAAAAGACAGCATAAGTTGCGGGAGGTACTTCACTAACATGGTATTCACCAGCAATTTTAGCACCGTCTTTCGTTTCGACGCCGATTACATACTCAAATTCTCCAGTTGTCGGGTCTTCCGGGAAGCATACACCATATTCATCGTGCTTTTTAATAAAGTTCTCCGAATGAAGTCTTTCCATTCTTCCGCCACTCATATAGTCGTCCCAAAAAGCCGGGATTGCGGTAGAGTTCTCTCCGCCAGTTGAAGTCGTTTTAATGGCGTAACCCGCAAGTTTAATTGCAGGCAGTGTGACAAATTTAGGTTCCATAACAATTCCTCCAATAAAGTATTTGTACGTACAGGAAAGGCTTGGTGGAAACGGACGATCACAATGCGCATGCAAACGGTAAGTTCCTGGTGAACAGCCGTAATAACGCCGGAAAGCTTTACTGAATCCAGAGTGAGTCTCAAACCCATATTCCATTGAAATATCGAGAATCCGCTTGCCCGAAGAAAGTTCGTATGCGGCAAACGCAAGTCGGCGGTTCCGAACATAGTTCATCACCGAATATCCGGTACCCCATTGGAATACTCGGCTGAAATGCCAAGTTGAATAGCCCGCTTGTGCAGCCAGAATATCCGGACTAATATTGTCAGTAATATTCTCGTCAATAAACTCTAAAATCAGCTGTAAATTTTCTCTTGTGTCCATTTAAATTCCCCCAACCATAAAGCGATTCGTACAGTAAAATCAGTATACCAAAGCGCAGGAGGAAAACTGTTCCAAAATTGCTGTATTTTGAAACTAAATTAGAACATAAAGAAGCCTAATTATATTTGATTAAGGATTAGTTCAAATACTTCAATATTTACTTTATTTAAAAGAGAATTAAAGAAACTACACTCTGTTATGACACTGCGGAATGGAAAGAGTGTGAATGTGCGAAAATCCGAAAGATTAATCGCTTAATAGAAAGTCAGGGAAAGATGAAGCGTCATTAAATTCAATCTGCTATGACGAGCAGGACGTGATTAACATGTACAAGCACCATACAACCGATGGTGATTTTTATAACAAATTAGTGCCGAGTGTGCAGATGGTTAACGAGGAAAAGCTATATTACTTCCACACTTTGCTGAAAGAAGTACGTAATTAACTAATTATTTCTTTCCATATTCATTTAATAACTTATCAAGATTCTGACTTACTTGAATTGTATCAGGATGTGTTAGACCTTTTTTCATCCCAACGCTTATTAAATGAGATCTGAGTTTTTGTATTTTTTTCTTAATTTCCATTTTATCAGCAATAGACATTATATATTTCTCCTATTTAATTAATAAGACAAATATATAGAATATTCCATTTTAAGGAAAGATATAAAATATGGAAATGAAACACTAACCCTGGAGGTCAACATGCATCCCAAAAAATAGGGTAAAGTAGGAAAGGCCACTTTCTTAAAAGAAAGTGGCCCGGATTAATTACTTAGTCTGCTTCAATTCGTATTGCATCAATTTTTTGGCAGTCTACGATAAGTGTTGAACCGGGTTCTGTTTCTGGATCATTAAAGAATGCACAGCAATTGTTATGGTCAAATCTTTTAAATACGATATCTTCTAATATTTGACCTCCTGATAAGAAAACGTCAACTTCTGTACCTCTTCTTAAATCTCTTAATTGGTCACAGATACAACCATTACAACGGGTCTTATTATTCCAAGAACTGGATTCACGTCTGCATTTACTGCAATTACAACTCACTAGTAACACCCCTTTTCTTGTCTGGTTTTGTAAGGCTAGCATTACATTAATATAATATGATTTGAAAATGAAAAGAACTAGGTAATTAACTAGTGCTGATAACGTACTTTTGATAAAGAATTAGTAGGTAAAAGAACAATTATCGAAGAAAAAATATGTATGATCGTTTCAAAAAAAGAGGAGAAGATAGGCAAAAGAACATGAACAGATTTTTGGTGTAGCTAATAGATACAATTTTAAGTAGATGTGCAAAGTTTGAATGATAAGCAAAGATAAAACAATTAAAAAAATCTCCCACGAAACAAATTCAGAGGGAGGTTTTTTCTATACTATTACTTTATATTGTTTCTACCTGCTAAGCATGTTATTTGTTGAACCTCAGATGGACCCCAGTGGCACCCAAATTAATAAAGTTTAATAATGTATTTTTGGAGAGATAACTTTTTATTATATTTATAATATTATCGAATGCTTAAAATTTCCCGCAATGAACTTTACGTGTTTAAAAAGCCGGTTTATTAAAAACCCTTACAAATCAATGTTTTTAGCGCTATAATACCTCTAGAGGTGAAGGGAATGTATATTTCAGAAACAACAGTAGAAGTACGATATGCCGAGACAGATCAGATGGGTGTCGTTTATCATGCTAATTATTTGGTGTGGTGCGAAATCGGGCGTACGCAAATTTTGAAGGATTTAGGATTTAATTATGCGAAACTTGAAGAAGACGGGTATTTATCGCCTGTCATGGATTTCTCGATTCAATATAAAGCGGCGATGCGCTATGGTCAAACTGCTACAGTTCGCACGTGGATTGAAGAACATACGAAGCTGCGCACTACATACGGCTATGAAATTCTGCATGAAGACGGTACCGTTGCAGTGACGGCGAAGTCTCAACATATTTTAGTGAAAAAGGAAAATTTCCGTCCGGTCGCGTTGAAAAAGATTGACGCTGCATGGGATGCCAAATATGCTGAAGTTGCGAAAATTCAAAGTTAATCGACATGTCCTGTTAAATTGATAACAGGGCATTTTTTCTTTAACGAACTGACGAATATTGTTATAATCATATACGACCAAACGGAACTGTATATAAAAAATCTATGAGGGAGGTGTGTTCATGGCACCAAAAACAATCGCAAATATTCAAACCCGCTGTCATATTTTATTGACGAATACGGCACGTGAAGCGATGAAGGAGCATGTTCCAGATGAACACGCCTTTTTTAATTTACAGCAATATTTCATTGTCGCGATTGAGAAAGTTTCTCTCGATGCAGAGCAAACGCATTTGAGCATTTTTTTCGATAATGATAAAAACGTAAAGCTAAAAAACAAGTTTGAAGAGCGTGTCGTTATTATGGACTGTGTATTTGACAGGAAAAATGGTCTTGTAGCGAAAAGCTTTAGAACACGTGGCAAAGGGACACCAGTTGTCACAAATCGCCGCGCCACAATGAAAATCCACTTCGTTGCATCCCGTATTAGCGGCCATACATACCAGGAGCCGTTTCTAAAGGCCATTGAAGAACTGCCGATTGCACAGGAACGCTTTGATTATGTCAATAAGCGGATCAGCAGCTGGGAAGGCTATCTAAAAGTATTAAACAAGAACGCGGACATTGAAGATATTCATGCCCGTTTTTCAAGTGTCACGTTTGATGCCGATTTTTCTCATATGACAGTTCGCATTAACAATCTCGATAAAAAGCAGTGGAAACAGTTGGATGGGCTTAGTGCGCGTTTGCGCGGCTATATCCAGGAAATCGGGGATGTTGCTAAAATCCGCCGAAACGAAAATACCGTTGAAATTGCATTAAAACCATATTACAGCAATTTGGCACGGAGAAACGAGCTTCATTTCCAATCGGAGGACATCGAATTCTCCAATGCTGCGACGAAATCTCAGCTAAAACGCTTATTAAAAGGGTTTGAACGTTTAAAAGAAGGATTGGCAGCAAATGCGAATCTCGAAACGATTCTATTTGAAGATAAACCTGTAATCGCCGAGCGCAGAAAAACGATTCCTCTCGATTTTCATAACCGGCTGAACCCTTACCAGCAGCAGGCAGTCGAAGGGGCGATGAGTTCCGAAGATCTGTATGTCATTCAAGGTCCGCCGGGTACTGGTAAAACGACGGTAATATCGGAAATTTGCTATCAAAATGCGAAAGCGGGACTGAAAACCCTTGTCGCTTCACAATCGAACTTAGCGGTCGACAATGCATTAAGCCGGCTTTTATCGAACAAAGATATCCGGATTTTGCGCTACGGCCGTACAGAAAGCATTGAAGAAGAGGGGAAAAAGTTCATTGAGGAAAATGTTGCATCGTATTGGCAGGAGCAGACATTTGAAGCAATCGGCCATGAAATTTCGCTGCATGATAGAAAAGAACAGCTTTTAAATGATGAAATAGATGATGCCCAAAATGAAATTGCTGCGCACGAACAAAAACAAAAAGAACTCGAACTGCAAATTGAGCAAAAAGAAGCGGCAAAAGCAGAACTGCATGTTCTGGCCGAAAAGATCCTGGCATTAAAAAAAGAATTGACCGAATGCAAAAAAGAGCTTGAAGACAATGAACGCAAACTGGAAAAACTGCAGGCAACACAGAGCACAGTAGCTGAGACCGTTGCGAATTTTGAACAGCAGGTAAAAGACGGATTGACAGTCGGGCAGCTGACTGAACAAGCACAACAGTTAAAAGAAGCGAGAGAAAACTTCCAGAAGCAGCTTACGGAAAGTCACTATAAAGCTCAACTTGAACAATTCCAGCAACGTTTTGATGCTGTTAAAACGAAAATCGAGAAGGCCAACGAAACGTCCCAGTATGATTTGCTTGTAGATAAAATTGCGTCGTTAAAAAAAGTATACGAAATTGAAGCATTCATGAGTGAATATAATATTCGCCGGAACTATGCAATGGACCGTTTACTTACAGCGCTTGATCGAATTCAGCCGCAAATGGAGCAGTATAAGCCGATTAAAGATGTGAAGGAACGTCTGGAAAAGGCTTTGCACTACAGTGAAACGGCATTAGGTATCCATGTAACACCGGACAGGCTGGATATGGGCCATCATTATACGCTTGAAGAGATTCAGGAGTTCTTGACGAAGCTTAGTATCGCGTTTCGGGACCGTCGAGTTAATGCTCAAAACGGATCCCGCTCCATTCAGGGCATCCATTTGCGCATGCAATACATCGAGCAGCTGAACAATAAATATATGGACGCGATCCGGGAAACCGTGCTTATTTTCGAAAAGCTGAAAGAGGAAATCATTCTTCAGTTTAAAGAACAAAATGATGTGAAGGCACAGCATCTCCAGCAGCTGGAAGAAGAGGCAACTGCGGTAAAATCTCAAATGGATGCGATCAATGAAAAAAATGATCCATCGATTACACTGAACCATACAACGGAAGAGCTGGAAGAATTGCTCGCAACAAATGAACTCGATCAGATGAAAACCGAAACACAGCGCCAAAACCGTGAAAAAGTGGAGCTTCAACTGAACAAAAAGGCGGAGGAGCTTACAGTGTTAAATGAACAGATTGCCCTTGGTACTGAAACTGTTGAACAGTTAACAGTGCGCTTTAAAGGAATAAACAGCGAAGGCGTCCAGCTTGAAAAACGCCGGACAGAACTCGAACAGCTGACAAAACTAAACCCTGAGCAGGCGATCATTGAAGTAAACGAAAAGATCGGGCTTCTTACAGAAAAGATCGAGACGCTTGAAGTGAAAATCAGTTTGCTTCCTGTAACGGCAGAACTTCAAAACGAATGGCACGGTTTGCTGAAAAATGCCAATGCCCATGACTTGGACGAAATCCGCAAACTGTATGTGAAACATGCCAATGTGATCGGGACAACTTGTGTCGCATCAGCAAATAAAGAGTTTATGGAAAACTATCCGACATTTGATGTCGTTATTATTGATGAAGTTTCGAAAGCAACACCACCGGAATTGTTACTGCCGATGTTAAAGGGCGCAAAAATCATTTTAGTTGGGGACCATCACCAGTTGCCTCCGCTTGTAGGAGATGCGACATTCGAAGAGACATTGGAGCAAGTTGTGAAGGAAAGTACAACATTTGAACAAAAACGGGAGCTTGAAAAGTTATTGGAAGAATCATTGTTCGAGCGTCTATATAACAATTTGCCGTCGCAAAACAAAACAATGCTCGCAATTCAATATCGTATGCATAAAAATATTATGTCAACTATCACACCTTTTTACGAAAATGAATCCGAACAGCTGCAATGTGGATTAGAGGATTCGGATGCCGTACGCGATCATTTCCTTGAAACATCTAAAATTACACGAAACCACCATTTACTATGGCTTGATATACCAAACGCCAAGCCGTATTTTGAAGAGCGTATGAAGGAAGGCTCGAGTTTATTCAATTTAGCTGAACTGGAACAGATTAAAGAGCAGCTTCTTGAATTAAATGCTGCAACGGAACAAGCGAAAGCACAAGGGCTGATTCCACATGACGCATTAAAATCGGTGGGCGTTATTTCATTCTACGCGGAGCAGGTGAAGCGCATCAATCGTCTGATTGAACAGGAAATCAATGTACCTCATTTACACATCCGTACAGGGTCGGTCGATAAATTCCAAGGGATGGAGATGGATGTGATTATCGTCAGCATGGTGCGGAATCATGACAATGAACGCGGAGAAATAGGGTTTGCGAAAGATTACCGCCGTCTGAATGTTGCATTATCCCGCGCTCGGGAACTGCTTATTATGATCGGCAGTACCGAAATGTTTACAAAACGTCCAAAGAGCGCGAAAACACGGGATATGTATGCCCATGTATTAACGACAGCAAAAGAGCAGGACGGCTATTTTGCTGTGTAGAAACAGGGGGATTGAATGGATTTACAAAATACAGTTTTACAGCTGCAGAAAGAACTCGTCCAAAACCCGTCCATTGAAATCAAAAAGCAAATGCAATATGCCATTCCGATTCACACATTGGAAGTGAAATATCATCCGGTGATGCGCAATGCCATGGATATTTTAATGAAGATGATGCTCATTTCATTTGAGAAGGCGAAACTGAAAAATGTAGAGCTTTTAGCCGAAATTTTATTGGTGGAACCGTTATTTATCCATGATTTGACGAATAAAATGTTACGACTGGGTATGATTGTGAAGGAACAGGAATTTGCACTTACTGCTAAAGGGAAAGCACAGCTGGAATCGGGCATTTTTGAAGAAGAACTTGAAGAAACAAGTTATTTTATTCAATACAGCCCGATTCATGAACAGCCATTGGAGGGCGATCTGGAGGAATTTGCGGACTTGGAAGAGTTTCCGGAGCCTTTCCCGACAATCGAAACAGAAGAAATCGAAGCGATTGAAGAAACCGTGCTGATTGATTTCATTCAACAGCAACTTTCCGAACAACCCGTGGCGGAAGATGAAGTACCGCACTATATAACAAGTGTTGTTTCAACTGAATCGATCCAGATTAATGATATACCGGTCCTATGTTTTTTACTTTTTGATCAAAAGGAGAACAGGCATTTTGTACGGGTATACAATACATTGACACGTGTTTGGGATGAACAGCTGGAGAAAATTTTATTCAATATAGAAAAAGAACAGCTGCAGGAAGAGTGAAATAATATTTTTGGAATTATTGCAAAATTATAAAGTACATGATACACTAATGACAATTTAATAGTCTTATCAAGAGAAGCGGAGGGACTTGGCCCGATGATGCTTCAGCAACCTCTAGTACAACTAGAAAGGTGCTACTTCCAGCAAGGTGTTAACCTTGGCAGATAAGAACGGGTAAAAAAGCCCCTCTCAATTCTGTTTTGCTGGAATGAGAGGGGCTTTTTATATTGTTCCGGAACGGTTCGTTTCGCTCTTAAAACAATGCATTGCCTGAATACCACAGATTATTAAAAGATAGTTGAAAAAGCTTATGAGGGGGAAAGTGGAATGCCGATTAATATTCCGAAACATTTACCGGCGGGTGAACTGCTTAGAAAAGAGAAGATTTTCGTCATGGAGGAAGACCGTGCGAAAACACAGCAGATTCGACCGTTAAATATTTTAGTGTTTAATTTAATGCCTGAAAAAGAGAAAACCGAACTGCAATTACTGCGCTTACTCGGTAACACACCATTACAGGTAGATGTGACATTTTTAAACACGGCTACATACGAATCAAAAAATGTTTCCAAATCGCATTTAGATACGTTTTACCGGACGTTTGACCAAGTGAAGCACCGCCGTTTTGATGGACTCATTATTACGGGAGCGCCAGTAGAGAAAATGGATTTTGAAGATGTAGGCTACTGGAATGAAATTACGCATGTAATGGATTGGGCAAATGAACATGTGACTTCAATCATGTATATATGTTGGGGCGCTCAAGCTGCCCTGTATCACCATTTTGGCATCGGAAAATTCGAATTGCCGAAAAAGTGCTCCGGTGTTTATTCACATGTGATCACGGATTTAACAGTAGATTTAGTAAGGGGCTTCAGTGATGAGTATGTGGCACCTCATTCACGCCATACATCGGTTTCGATTGATGAAGTGAGGGCACACCCTGACTTGCGTTTACTAAGCTATTCGGATGATGCGGGCGTGTTTATCGTTCAATCGAAAAACAATAAGCATATAATGATTACAGGACATTTGGAGTATGATGCAACGACATTATCGGATGAGTACTTCCGCGATGTTGAGAAGGATCCGGACAATACGGAAATTCCGATTAACTATTTCCCGAACAACGACCCGCTGCAGGCACCGAAAAATGTTTGGCGTGCCCATTCTCATCTGTTGTTCTACAACTGGCTGAACTACTACGTTTACCAAGAAACACCGTATGAATGGCATTACGTCGATGAAAATATTGAATATCATATTTAATGTTTATAAATGAAACGAACCAGCAAGAGATGGACTCCTGCTGGTTCGTTTATTTAATTGCGACCCAGGCACGTTCGCGTTCGATCTGCAAACTGATTTCCCGCCCGAAGAAATCGCTTAATAATTCGTTAGTTAAAACAACTTCGCGTGTATTGGCTTCGACATTTTTTCCGTCTTTCATTAAAAGTACATGGCTAAAACAAGGAAGTATTTCTTCTACATGATGCGTAACATAAATAAGGGTAGGGCCGTTTTCTGCTTCTGCAATCTGTTCAATCGTTTGCAGCAAGTTTTCCCGTTCGATCAAGTCCAGACCGCCACACGGCTCATCCAATATCAAAATTTCCGAATCCGCCATAATGGCCCTTGCTATTTGAACACGCTGCCGTTCACCTTGTGACAAATGCTCGAATGATTTATTCGCTAAATGGTCGCAGTGAAAATGCTTCATAATCGAAACAGCATGTTCTATTTCTTCTTCCGTCACATCATTGAACAGGCGAAGGGCACCGAATTTTCCACTGAGCACGATTTCAATCGCATTATCCTGCCAGTTGAAATTATCGATCATCGCATTGCTGACCCAGCCGATCCGAGTCCGCAGTTTTGGTATATATGTCTTCCCATATGTTTCACCCAGTACTTGGACGTTTCCTTCATTTGGCCAAATATAGCCGTTAATTACTTTCAGCAAAGTCGTTTTACCGGAGCCGTTCAGCCCTAAAATGGCCCAATGCTGTCCCTTTTGTACATGCCAGCTTAAATCGTTTAAAATCTTTTTGTCATTGCGATATAAATGGATATTTTCAATATGTATCATTTAAAAACACCTCCACATACTACTATGCACTTTTTTCCAATCTTACGAAAGTATTTTTTGAAAATTGTAACAATTTAATTAGGCGTAAAAAAAGAAAGCAAACGCATGATGCTTGCTCTCCTCATTATTTATATAACAACACTTTCGACACCTGCTGCGCGGTGGAACAGCTTTCCGTTCCATTTGAGCGCCCATTGTACGACAGGCCCTAAGCCGAACGCCATAAATACAGTACCGACTCCGACTGGTCCACCCAATACAAAACCTAAAACAGCAACTGTTACTTCCATTGTCGTACGTGCGCGGTTGACACTCCAGCCAAGACGATGCACGAACAGCAGCATCAACGTATCACGGGGCCCTACACCGAGGTTTGCGACCATATACATCCCGCAGCCGAAGCCGAGCAGGACAACGCCAACAACAAACGCCAATGTTTGTTCTAACAGTGTATTCGCATCCGGTAATACTAACAAAAATATATCAATGAAAATCCCTGTCAGGAACATGTCCAAATAAGTTCCGACTTTCGGCAATCTTTTCGTGAAAAACGTATCAACAGCCAGAATGAGCAAGCCTAAAATAATAGACCACATACCGACCGTTAAGCCCAAGTTTTTTTGTAGTCCGATATGAAGAACATCCCATGACCCAACGCCAAGTATTTGTCCTTTAATCGTCAATGCGACGCCTAATGATAAAACAATGATGCCTGCAATAAAAAATACGCAGCGCCAATAAAATTCCTGTTTCACTTTCACATGTAATCCCTCATCAATCCTTGATATAATCCTTACTCATTATAACGATTGAATCGGCAAAAATGGATTTACAATAAATTCGAAACATTTGAACTTTTTGAGCGGCAAATTGTTCGTATAAGGAAGCGGAGATACGGCTTTTATTTTTCATACGAATAAGTTAATTCATCGGACGAATCGGCGACATCTACAACTAAATGATGTCCATTAAAAAACCATTCATCGGTTTTTTCGATGTAGAAATGAATATTATCCACAACCGTTTCGGTGCCTATTTCATGCGGCTGCTCCCGTGTCATGCCTAACGAAAACCCTTCATGAAAAGGTGAAGAACCTCCATACCGTGCATAAAAGCGAATAAAATCGCCTTTTTCTACTTCCATCTCTTGTTTAAACCAATTAAGTGCTTTTTCTGATAGTTTGATTTCCATATATTTCACCTCTACTGCCATTATGCAGTAAATAAAAAAAACTTACAAAGCTCGCGTTCTGAATTTCAGGCACAAAAAAAGACTGAAGGGAAACCCTTTCAGTCAATAGTTTAAAATCCTTTAATTTTCGGTTCAGTACCGGCTTTAATCCGCTTAATATTTTCACGGTGACGGTAAAAAATGAAGCCTGCCAGAACGACAACTAATATGAATAATGCATATTCACCTGTTATCATCCAATGACCAATTACATAAATAACCGCTGCAGCGGACACAATCATAGATGACAAGCTGACCATTTTAGTTAACTTTAAGGCGATGACAAAAACAATGATTAAAATTAAAAATAACGGTAAATTATAGCCTAATATAACACCGCCGCTTGTAGCAACCGCTTTTCCTCCACGGAAACTAGCGAAAATCGGGAACATATGGCCCGCAGCCGCAATTACACCCAAGATTAAGGGATGGACAGTGCTGTCTGCGAAAAACGGCAATAATGGTAGCAATACCGCAGCCGTTCCTTTTAATATATCAATAAGCAATACGGCGATGCCCGGTTTTTTGCCTAATACTCTAAATGTATTGGTCGTTCCTAAATTGCCGCTGCCTTGTTGTCGAATATCCGTTTTGTGAAAAATTTTGCCAATCCATAATGCTGATGGAATGGAACCGATTAAATAAGCACAAATAATAATTAACGCGTTGATCAAGTGTTGTGCTCCTTTCGAATTCAGAATTACTACTTGGTACTAATAGTATGTATTGAATATTTTACAATGTTTTTTAATAGAAGGAAAGAGGTATTATTTTTTCGTCCATCGCAAAAAAACAGGGAAAAAGTTACATTTTATTGTTTGCTGCTGAAGGATATGCTTTTAAACGTTCGTTTTTGATGATACAATTAATCTTTGCAAAGCCTAAAACAGTACCTTTAAACATTGACAGCATGCATATTTGAGCGTACGATTAGGTAGTAAATAGAACGTTTGTTTGTATTTTTGGAGGGGATTACATTTGGTAAAAAACCAAACCGGTATTTCGTATAATGAAGATGCCATTCAAGTATTAGAAGGTTTAGAAGCCGTACGCAAAAGACCAGGGATGTATATTGGTTCTACAGATAGTCGAGGTCTTCACCACTTAGTGTATGAAATTGTTGACAATGCAGTGGATGAAGCGCTTGCTGGATTTGGACATCATATCATCGTGAAGATTCATGAAGATAACAGTATTAGCGTGCGTGACCATGGACGTGGTATGCCAACAGGTATGCATAAAATGGGCAAACCAACCCCTGAAATTATTTTCACCGTCCTTCATGCAGGCGGAAAGTTTGGACAAGGCGGCTATAAAACGAGTGGTGGTTTACATGGTGTTGGTTCATCAGTTGTAAACGCCTTATCAACATTTTTGGAAGTAACAATTTATCGTGATGGCCAAATTTACCGCCAACGCTTTGAACAAGGCGGGAAACCGGCTACATCACTTGATATGATCGGAAAAACGAAGGAAACAGGAACACTCGTACATTTCCTGCCAGATCCATCGATTTT
Source organism: Solibacillus sp. (assembly GCF_040273735.1). Lineage (NCBI taxonomy): Bacteria > Bacillati > Bacillota > Bacilli > Caryophanales > Caryophanaceae > Solibacillus > Solibacillus sp. The sequence continues at coordinate 30,375 of NZ_JBELZM010000014.1, forward strand.
TTCTGTCGTTAAATATAATTATGATACATTGGCAGAACGATTACGTGAATCTGCGTTTTTACTGAAAGGATTAAAAATTGAACTAATCGATGCCCGGGGTGAAGGACAGCATGAAATTTTCTATTATGAAAGCGGTATTGAAGCATTCGTTACATACTTAAACGAAGAAAAAGATGTATTACATCCGGTTAAATATGTAGAAGGCATTATTCAGGAAATTGAAGTGGAGTTCGCGCTGCAATTTAATGACGGCTATTCCGAAACGATTTTGTCGTTCGTTAACAATGTCCGTACACGTGATGGCGGTACACATGAAACAGGTGCCAAAACAGCTCTGACACGTGTATTTAATGAATACGCCCGCAAAATCGGGTTGCTGAAAGAAAAAGATAAAAACCTGGAAGGCACCGATATTCGTGAAGGCCTGACAGCAATTGTTTCCGTACGTATTCCTGAAAATCTGCTGCAGTTTGAAGGACAGACAAAAGGGAAGCTTGGTACATCTGAAGCACGCTCTGCCGTTGATACCGTTGTTTCGGAGAAATTAATGTATGTACTTGAAGAAAACGCCGAGCTGTCGGCTTCTTTAGTACGTAAAGCAATTCGCGCCCAACAAGTGCGTGAAGCTGCACGTAAAGCACGTGATGATGCCCGTAACGGAAAAAAGAAGAAATCGAGTACGCTTCTGTCTGGTAAGCTGACACCTGCACAATCAAAAAATGCTTCCAGAAATGAATTATACCTAGTAGAGGGTGATTCGGCGGGCGGTTCGGCGAAGCAAGGTCGTGACCGTACATTCCAGGCGATTTTGCCATTGCGCGGTAAAGTAATCAATACCGAAAAGGCAAAGCTGCAGGATATTATGAAAAATGAAGAAATCGCAACGATTATTCATACGATCGGTGCCGGTGTCGGAGCTGATTTCTCGGTGGAAGATGCCGCTTACGATAAAGTTGTCATCATGACCGATGCCGATACAGACGGTGCCCATATTCAAGTGTTATTGCTGACATTCTTCTACCGTTATATGCGTCCGCTCATTGAAGCAGGGAAAGTGTATATCGCGTTACCGCCTCTTTATAAAGTATCGAAAGGGTCAGGCAAAAAGCAGGAGCTTATGTATGCCTGGACAGAACAGGAGCTGAGTGCCGCAACGAAAAAAATCGGCAAGGGCTATATTATTCAGCGCTATAAAGGTTTAGGTGAGATGAATGCCGACCAGCTTTGGGATACAACGATGAATCCGGAAACACGTACATTAATCCGTGTGAAAATTGAAGATGGTGCACGTGCAGAACGTCGTATTACAACACTGATGGGCGATAAAGTTGAGCCCCGCCGTAAATGGATCGAATCAAATGTCAACTTCGGCATGGAAGAGGATGCAAGCATTTTAGAAAATGAATTCATCCAGCATGAGGAGGTTAACGAATAATGAGTTTTGTAGAAAAATTTCAAGATCTGCCATTAGAAGAAGTTATGGGTGACCGTTTTGGTCGCTATTCCAAATATATTATTCAAGACCGTGCATTACCGGATACGCGTGACGGGTTAAAACCTGTACAGCGTCGTATATTATATGCGATGTTCCATGAAGGTAATACTTTTGACAAACCGTTTCGTAAATCGGCAAAAACGGTCGGAAACGTAATTGGTAACTATCATCCGCACGGAGATACTTCGGTGTATGATGCGATGGTCCGTATGAGCCAGGACTGGAAAAGCCGTCATATGCTGGTCGAAATGCATGGTAACAACGGTTCTGTCGATGGTGACCCGCCAGCCGCAATGCGTTACACAGAAGCGCGTCTTTCGGCAATTGCTGCAGAACTATTACGTGATATTAATAAAAATACAGTCGAATTCGTACCAAATTTTGATGATCAGGATATGGAGCCGACAGTATTGCCATCTCGTTTCCCGAATCTGTTAGTCAATGGCGCAACAGGGATTTCGGCTGGTTATGCTACGGATATTCCGCCACATAATCTGCAGGAAGCACTTGATGCGGTTTTAATGCGTCTGGACAACAAAAACTGTACAGTCGATGAATTGATGACTGTCATTAAAGGTCCCGATTTTCCTACGGGCGGAATTATTCAAGGTGTTGATGGCATTAAAAAAGCGTACGAAACAGGAAAAGGGAAAATTATTGTCCGCTCACGAACAGAGATTGAACAGTTAAAAGGCAACAAAGAGCAGATTATCATTACCGAGATTCCATTTGAAGTAAATAAGGCCAACATGATCCGTAAAATGGACGAGTTGCGCGTAAATGACCGCCGTTTAGACGGTATATCAGAGATTCGCGATGAATCGGACCGTAACGGTTTACGAATTGTTGTAGAGCTGAAAAAAGATGTGCCTGCACAGGGGATTTTAAATTTCCTATTAAAATCTACGGATTTGCAAGTTTCATATAACTTCAATATGATTGCGATTCATAACCGACGTCCGATGATGATGACATTGCCGCTCATGCTGGATGCGTACATTGATCACCAGAAGGAAATTGTGCGACGCAGATCCCAATATGACTTAACACGTGCAGAAGATCGCTTACATATCGTTGAAGGTCTTATGAAGGCATTATCCATTTTGGATGAAGTGATTGAAACAATCCGTGCTTCGAAAGATAAACGCGATGCGAAAAATAACATTATCGAGAAATTCGGCTTTTCGGAAGAACAGGCAGAAGCTATTGTCAGCCTTCAATTATACCGTTTAACGAATACCGATATTACACAACTGCAAAAAGAACAAGATGAATTACATGAACTTGTTGTGAAACTGAAAGCCATTTTAGAGGACGAAAAGAAATTGATTCGGGTCATTAAGTCTGAATTGAACGACATTAAAAAACGCTTTACAGTTCCTCGTCTTTCTACAATCGAAGCAGAAATCGAAGAAATTAAAGTAACACGCGATGTATTGGTGCCAAGTGAAGAAGTTGTCGTAACCGTGACAAAAGACGGCTATGTAAAGCGGACAAGCCTACGTTCACACAGTGCATCAAACGGCAAGGATTTTGCGATGAAGGATTCCGATTACTTGCTGTATGAAGCCAACTTGAACACGCAGCATCACTTACTTCTGTTTACGAGCAAAGGGCACTACATTTACCAGCCGGTACATGAATTGCCGGATATCCGCTGGAAAGATCTTGGACAACATATTTCAAGTATTGTGCCGATTGACTCAAACGAAGAAATTATCGAAGTCATCGGTATTAAAACGTTCGAGCAACCGGATACGTATGTATTTACCGCTACAAAAGAAGGGCAAATTAAGCGTTCGGCACTAGCCGATTATATCGTCACTCGTTATTCGAAACCGATTAAGACGATGAATTTAAAAGGTGAAGACGAGATGATTTTTGCACGTCTTGTTACGGATAAGGAAGAAGTATTGCTTTCTACAAACACGAGCTACACAATTCGTTTCCCTATGGAAGATCTTCCGGTAACAGGGGTAAAAACAGCAGGAGTCAAAGGGATTATTGTAAAAGAGGGCGAATATCTTGCGGCGGTTGCCTTATTAAATCCGGATCAGGAACAAGAACTCGTTATCGCAACCCAGCGCGGTGCTGTTAAACGAATGTTGTTATCAGAACTTGAACTTGGCAACCGTGCAAAACGCGGTGTCGTTATTTTAAAAGAGTTAAAATCGAACCCGCACCGTATTTTCACAATTTTAGTAGTTAACTTCAGAAATACGTTTACAATCGAGACCGAAAAAGGCATACAGGAAAAGATTTCAGTGACATCCTTAACGAGAGCGGACCGTTATTCAAACGGTTCACTGCGGATTGATACAGAAGCTGATGGGACAATCTGCCGCGCCTATGTTGAAAAGACAGAGTAGGGATTCATGTATATTAGACGGAATCCAAACATATGATAAAAGTAATTCATTGACATGAAAGGCATACTTTCATACAATGAAGTTAGTAAGATTCATGCGTGATGGATCTACAGTAGTACAGAGCGGTTGGGTGGCCCCCAATCGCTTTTTTATTTACCCTTTTTATGATGAAAATTAAAAACACCACCTAGATGGCTAGTCTAAGTGGTGAAAATAAATTTTTTACAGCATCATCCGGAAAAAACGATAAATGGTATCGACAATACGAAAAATGTCTGTCGCATAACGAAAAATGGCGAGTTTTTCCTTACGCTTTTTTTCCGAAACAGCCTTAGCCTTTTCTTTGCGTGATGGATAAGACACAGTAGTACACCTCCTTTACAAAAGGAGTCAGCTGGATGCTGCTTTTCTATTGTACCATGAAATATTAAGGAGAATATTCCTGTTTTTAATAGAGAAAAAGCATAGTAAAAGCGTCAATTTCCGGCAAGAAATTCTCCGGATTTTGACGCTTTTTTATTCGTGAGCATTTTTACAAAGGGCCATTTTTGTTCAGGCGGTAAAAGGATATTATTTTGTTTGACGGCACCGATCTTAAATCCCGTATAATCTTCCTCGATGACAAACTGGTAAATATCCTGCTGTTCATCGTTCGTTCCTGTCAACTGGACGACATGCTGACCATTTCGGGCGGTAAAGTACTCCCAATACGACAATTCATAATGGCCATCAAATATTTCAGCAATAAGCACATCTTCGTTAAAAGGCCACTGCTGCGCTTTTATATAATCGATATAAGGGGAGTTCGTTTCAATTTCTTTCCCGTTCAGTACAAAGCCGACAATACAGCCCATGATTACGACACAAATGAGCACACGTAAATGTTGTCCAAGCGTCATCGCTTCACTCCTCAGGATAGAATAGGGGAGATTTACAAAAATAGTGGAGTTATAAAAAATCAGCCTCTAACACTGTTAGAAGCTGATTCGTCTTTCCTCAACTCGTCAAAGTAAGGAAGGTTATTATTAGTGAGAAGCGTCTTGTACAGAAATACCAGTTTGCGCTTTTACTTCAACTTCACGGTATTTCAGATCATTTCTTTCTTTAGAAATTAATGTACCGATAAATCCGCCTAAGAAACCAAGAGGTACAGAAATTAATGCAGGGTTCGTTAACATAATTAACGGTTCACCAACAAAGATTGCTTTACCTTCAACCGGATTCCATACGTTTGGAGATACGGCAACTAAAATCAATGCAGAGATTAAACCTGTTAACATCGCTGTAACAGCACCTGATGTGTTGAAGCGTTTCCAGTAAATTGTGTAGATGATTACCGGTAGGTTCGCTGATGCCGCGATACAGAATGCTAACGATACTAAGAATGCTACGTTTAATGTTTGAGCACCTAAAGCTAATAGAATCGAAACAACAGAGATGATGATTGAACCGATACGAGCTGCTTTAACCGCTTCTTGTTCAGTAACTTTACCTTTTTTAATAATCTGTCCGTAAATATCATGAGATAGGGCAGATGCACCAGAAAGTACTAAACCTGCTACTACCGCCAAGATTGTCGCGAATGCTACCGCACACACGAATGAGAACAGAATGTCGCCACCAAGTGCTTGTGCTAATAGTGGGGCAGCCATGTTACCAGCCGGGTTCGCTGCTACGATTGCGTCTTTACCAACGAATGCTGCTGCACCGAAACCTAAGAAAATCGTTAATACATAGAATAAACCAACAATCCAAGTAGCCCAGATTACTGAAGAACGAGCTGTTTGTGCGTCTTTTACTGTGAAGAAACGCATTAGGATATGTGGAAGACCCGCTGTACCAAGTACTAACGCCAGCAGCATTGAGATTGTATCAATACCATTTGTATAGCGTAAACCTGGATTTAAGTAAGCTGCACCATGTTCAGTTTCAGTTGTCATTTGCGTAAACATTTGTGCAATCGAGAAGTCGAATTTTGCTAATACTAAGAATGAGATTATAACAGTACCTAACATTAATAGACATGCTTTGATGATCTGTACCCAAGATGTTGCTGTCATACCACCGAATAATACGTAAACTGTCATCATGACACCAACTAAAAGTACCGCCATCCAGTATTCAATACCTAACAGTAATTGAATAAGGGCACCTGCACCTACAAGCTGGGCAATCATGTAGAACAATACAATAGTAATTGTAGATAAAGCTGCTGTACCACGAACTTTTGCTTTATCGAAACGAGCAGTAATCATGTCGGCTAATGTGAATCGGCCAAGGTTACGTAATGGCTCTGCTACGATATATAAAACTACTAAATAGGCTACTAGGTAACCGATCGAGAAGAAGAAGCCATCGAATCCGAATAATGCAATCGAACCCGCGATACCTAAGAATGATGCTGCTGATAAGTAGTCACCGGCAATTGCCAGACCATTTTGCCATCCCGTTAATCCGCCGCCAGCTGTGTAGAAATCCGACGCACTGGATGTACGTTTAGATGCCCACCAAGTAATGACTAAAGTTAAACCTACGATTGCTACGAAGAAGAATATCGCTGTAAAACTCATTTGCTTCTACCTCCTTCATATTCCGCAATAATCGCTTTCGCTTCTGCGTCATATTTATTAGCACGGGCTACATAGAAGTGAGCTAATCCCCAAGTCATAATGAACAAACCTGCTGAATAAATCCATACCCACGTGATATCACCAATCGCTTTTTGATGTAAGATTTCTGTAAACGAAGTTAAGATTGGTAATAACATATAAAGTACTAAAAAGATTGCGGTAATCGACCATAAAAATGAATTCTTTTTTCTCGCCAGTTGCCTGAAAGATTGCTGTGATGCAATTCTCTCATAATCAATAATTGGCTTTTGATTATTCCCCATAAACATTCCCCCATTTGTGATAATTATTACTGCTTAATGTACGTAAAATTCTGCTTTTAGGATTTTACATTTTCATTCTATTTTAGCTGTAACAAAATTGCAACACTTTTTAAATAAATTATGGGGAAAAATTTTTTGCAAAAATAAGTTTAATAGAGAAAAAATAATACATTAAGGGGAGAATATTAAATTGTTATATTTTGGATAATCGATAGAAAGGTAGTTGTTACATGGGTTTTGAGGGTGCTAAACATTTAAGAATTACAAAAAATCTGAAAACTGAGTATAAGAAAATATTATTCATTTCTATAAGTAAAAGTAATATTTAAAAAATGATTTGTTTTACAAAAATATAAATTCAGTATATTCAAAAAGTTATATTCATGAAATAAATGGTATAAAAAACAAAAAAACTGCTCAAAAATAGCATATATTTCGGAGACAGTTTTCATTATTTTAAATCTAATGTTCTAATTTATTTTCTTATAATAATTAATGGGAAACGTCTTGTACAGAAATACCTGTATGTGCTTTAACGCGGATCTCTTTATAAACACGTTCCGCCTCTGCTTGTTCCACTTTGTGGGCTGTTAATATAGAGCCTAGGTAACCCGCAAAGAAGCTTAAAGGAATCGTAATGATGGCAGGAACCGCTAAGTTCACGATTGGTTCGCCAACGAAAATCGCATTTCCTGTAGGACTCCAAATGTTTGGACCAAGCGCACCTAATACTAGACAAGAGACTAAACCAGTTACCATTGCAGCAACCGCGCCGTTTGAATTGAATTTCTTCCAATAGATTGTATAGAGGATAACCGGTAAGTTTGCCGATGCACCGATACAAAATGCAAACGAGACTAAGAAGGAAACATTTAAGCTTTGCGCAAATAATGCCAAAAGGATAGAAACAATCGCAATGGAAATAGAACCGATTCTTGCAGCTAATACTTGTTGCTTTTCCGTTAATTTTCCGTCTTTCAGAATCTCACCATAAATATCATGCGAAATTGCTGATGCACCTGTTAATACTAAACCGGAAACAACTGCTAATATAGTAGCAAATGCAACGGCACAAATGAATGATAGCAGAATATTGCCACCTAAAAACTCTGCCAACAATGGAGCAGCAGTGTTACCTGCAGCATTTTCTGCGATGATTTTATCAAACCCGACAAAATGCATTGCACCAAATCCTAAGAAGATTGTCAGCGAGAAGAAGATCGCTGTGATCCATGTTGTCCATGAAATCGATGCACGTGCTGTTTTCGCATTTTTTACTGTAAAGAATCGCATTAAAATATGCGGTAAACCAGATGTACCGAGCACTAACGCAAGCATCATCGAAACCGAATCGATTGTTGATGTGTACTTCATACCAGGCACTAAATATTCGTCTCCGTAATTTGTGCTGACCGTATCAAACATTTTCACTAAATTGAAATCAAACTTCGAGAATACTAAAAACGCCAATAATGTCGTACCGAACAACAATAGACCTGCTTTAATAATCTGTACCCAGCTCGTTGCCGTCATTCCGCCGAACAGTACATATGTCGTCATCATGACACCTACTATTAAAACAGCCATCCAATACTCGATACCGAATAAAAGTTTAATTAATGCACCGGCACCAACTAATTGGGCGATCATATACAAAATGACGATAATAATCGTCCCTGTAGCCGCTACACCGCGAATCCGTTTTTCATTAAAACGCGCTGTCAGCATATCCGCCAATGTATAGCGTCCTAAATTCCGCATCGGTTCTGCTATTATATATAGAAGAACTAAATTTGCTACGACATATCCGACGGAGAAGAAGAAGCCGTCAAAGCCTGTTAATGCAATCGCTCCGGAAACGCCTAGAAACGCGGCTGCAGATAAGTAGTCACCGGCAATGGCAAATCCGTTTTGCCAACCTTTTAAACCACCGCCAGCTGTGTAGAAATCACTTGCTGAAGAAGTTCTCCTAGCAGCGATATATGTAACGATCAGTGTTAATCCCACGATACCAATAAAGAAGCCTGCTGAAACGAGATTCATCGTTATGCACCCGCCTTTTCATATTCTTGTAAAACTGCAGCTGCAGCTTTATCGAATTTAGATGCCATTTTTACATAGAGTGTACATAAAATAATAGTCATAATGAATAGGGCAAGCGAGTATACCCATACCCAAGTAATGCTGCCGACAGCCTTCTGTTGTAACACAGGTGTGAATGCCAGCACCGGTAGTAAGATGTAAAATGTCAAAAATGTTATAGTTATTCCGAATAAAAATGTGTTTTTCTTCTTAACAAACTGATTGAATGTTTCCATGCGATCGATTTTATCATAGTTAATGCCATCGCATTTCGCTGAGATTTTGTCCCCTAATTGACTCAACGGAATTCCCCCTTATGAAAAATTATTCTGTTTTAAACGGCATATTACTATTTGAATCCGTTAATAGTACTCATTGTAAGAGGGGATAGAATATAATGCAATAATATTTTTTCTGAAAAGTTGGAATGTTTAAAATTGGAATGAAGTAGAATTATCAAGTTCTAAGGAGATAAAATTGAAGGCGAAGTGTTTGAAATGTGCAGAGGATTATTATTTGCGAAAAGGGAAGTAATGAAAAACATATTTTAGTTAGAAATTAAATTACATAAAGTACAATATTATATTTCGATACTTAAAATATATGTGATTTAAGCCAATTTCAACTAATTCAGCATATTGTACTATAACACGAAAGGTGTAGTAAAAATCTGATATACTAACAATGAAAAAATTTTTATTATACTTGTGAAATTTCATTCGTATAGAAGAAATCTAGTTATTTACAAAAAACGAAAGAAAAATAATAATATTTTGACCTTGTATTAGAAAAAACCCGAGATATTATAAAGGACGAATCAAAAAAGTATTAAATTGGAGGAGTACTATGTTGAATTTGAATACGAAGCGGTTAACTTTTGAACGGTATACGGAAAAGGATCTTCCATATGTGGCAGACCTCGTTTTGGATCCTTTCATGATGAAATATATTGGTAACGGACAAATAAAAGATAAACATTATGCGATTCATTTAATCGAACGGATGATTGAACAGTATCAAAACTTTGGGGATTACGGGTTACATAAACTGATTCATCGTCAAACGGGAGATTTTATCGGACATGCGGGGCTTGTTGCACAAGTCATTGACGATACATTTGAAATCGAGCTCGGATACTGGATTAAACGCGCTTACTGGGGACAAGGCTATGGGTTTGAAGCGGCACAGGCTCTGGCAGCATATGCAGATGAAGAAATATGGTTGCACCGGTATATTTCAGCGATTCAAGTAGGAAATGAAGGATCTAAAAGAATTGCATTAAAAAACGGGATGCAGTTGGAGAAAATCATAGAAATGGACGGGAAAATGGTTGAAATATATGTTAAGCTCAATTCATTTGAAGAAGACGAAACGGAAGCGTTATAAGAGGAGTATCGACATATTGTGAAAACGTATTTTGAAAGCTATGAACTGTATAAAAGGCAAGGGAATTCAATCAAAACAACCACAATTACAGCTAAACAGTTGCTGCCGGCGCTTATTGCCCATATGGAGCGTATGGACAGGCAGTTTACGCTGCATATTAACGGCCAGCTGCCTATGCCGATCGATTCTTTAATTAAGGAAGCTTTTGATCAGTGCCATCTGGAACAGCCGTTTTATACCCAGCATTGTGAAAAACGAAGCTACAAAAATCGCCAATTAACGAAGAATCGGATTAAAGTGGAATTTACGCTGCGTTACCGTATGGCGCGTCAGGAAGAAAAGTGGATAGTTGATGAAATTCAAGCGATTTTAAAGAAGCGAATTCATCCAGTCATGTCGACGTTGCAAAAGATTCTCATTGTTCATGACTATATTGCAAGAACGTATAGCTATGAACGTCATACAGAAGGTTCGCCGTTTGCTGTGTACACGTTTATGAATGAAAAACACGGTGTGTGTATGGCGTACGCGCTTCTTTTTGAAAAGATGATGGAAGTCCTGGAGATTCCTTGTTATTATGTGATCGGAAAAGCGGCGGGTGAGGGAACAGAGGGACATGCATGGAATATGGTGAAGATTGATGATCATTGGTATCATGTGGATGTGACTTGGAATGATATCGGTTCGATTCCGGGTAAAGAAGTTCGCTATCGCTATTTTTTAGTTGCGGATGAGAAAATGCGACATGATCATGAATGGAATGAAGATCATTATCCAATCTGTTCGAGTGAAAAATTTGAAGCATTTCATCGTTTATATGATGGCTGTCTCGTCAATACTAGTTTATATTACTCTCATCCAGGAAATAGTCATTTGTATGAAACGAACTTTTCGGATTATCCATTTCAGGCTAAACAGAAATTTCCTGTAAAAATTCAATTTTGTTTCTATATAAATGGACTGGTGTATTTCAGGAATGATTCTCATAATGGCTATTTATATCAATTAGATCTAGATGCCGAGGAATTGACACAGCTAAGCGCGGAAAAAGTTATACGAATCTATGAAACTGAAACGACATTAGAAGTTTTGTATGCAGATCAAACAACTCGTAGCATTCAGAAATCAATTTCTGAGGATATAGTAAGTCAAGATTCACTAATAGTTGAAACTGCCGAAAATCGCTTGGAAGTCCTGTTAGATACATTTGGAGATGGTTGGGTAGCTTCAGTTGAACTACAAGCAGATCGTCAGCCAATTGTATTTAAAAGCACGGATGGAATCGAATTGAATGTAGATGATCATTATAAACAATTAACGGTAGATTTATATATTAATAGAGGTTTACATATTCAAATGACGAGTAACCGAAAAAACGTGGAATTCAAACAGCCGGCACAATTGAAGATGCCAATTGCGTTGATACCGGGCTTAGAACAGCAATTAAGTAAACAAAACGCGTTGGAGTATTTTGCTGATGAACAGTTTATTTATATACAGCTGTATAAAAGCGTAACGATCCAACTGAAAAAGTAAGGAGATGGCCATAATATAACGGGTCCGGTAATGTTATGGCCATTTCAATAAAAAACGCATTTTGTCTCACTATTATAAGTATACTTTTGAAACGAGACGTAACTTCCTATAATATATATTATGACCGTGTCCCTAATTAACGTTCCAATAAAAGGATTACTGTGACATATAAATGAAATTTTGTTTTTATTTCTTCAGCTTAACTGTCAAAAATAAATCCCACTCAGACTATATTCCTTAAATTGATATCGGAGTTTTAAATAACACATACACTGGCTTCATAAGTACGCTAGTCGCCCATCTTATAGTAACTTTTCAAATATTTTTTACATTGACCCCTGGTATGTCTCAAATAAGCCCTATAATTGATTCTAAATTTTCTGAGGGTGCATTCTCCTTCACCTTGCCCTTGCATTTAATTATTTTTTTATTTTGGCAACACATAGATTTGTCGGTTATATTAATGGTACAGGTTATAATATTAATTATTCAATAGAACAATAGCAAAAATAATTTTAAGGAATGATTATGGATCAATTTATTTTAGACATTATACAAAATGAAAGACCTTATGGTTGGCTTTATCAATTTTTAATTATGGCACTTGTTTCAATGATTCCCTTTGCACCAATTCCTGTACTGGCGGCATTCATTGCAAGTAATAATTCGTTTTTCCCTGGTCTTGGGATTAACTTGCTTGGGACAACATTAGGATCCGTCCTATTATTTCTCTTAAGTAGAAACTTATTACGCCATGTCGCTCATAAATATTTAGTAAAGAGACAGTATTTAAAGAAATACCTTGCATTAATTGAAAAAAACGGTTTTTTAGCTGTACTACTTGGTCGTATCATTCCAGTTTTACCTTCAGCGGGTATTAATTTAATTGCAGGTATATCGAATGTAAATTTAGGTTCCTTTTTAGCTGCAACATTTTTAGGCAAGTTTCCAACGATATTAGCCTTTTCAATTGCAGGTCATCAGATAGCAGCTGGTAAATGGTATACTGTATTTATTATTTTGCTTTATGTGCTCGTACTATTTTTAATCGGGAAAAAGCTGAAGCGAAAGTGGCGTCAATAACCTACCGACACAAATAATGGATAACCCCCCTCCTTAAATAAAATGATTAAGGAGGGGGGTTCCTATCCCTTACTAAGGAAAACACCTGTTATTACAACACAGCTTATTATCATTAATTTACTTATCTGTATGATTCATTCCATTGAGACAATTGCATTTGCAGTTCGGAGGTCAAAAGTCCTTCTAACAAAAGTAATTTTGCTAAAATATTCCATTCCTAATCATTAACCCACTGGGTATGGTATCTCTATAAGAAATTTAAGGACTCATTATTTCACCGAGATTCCGAATTTTCTTCCCAATAATAATCACTTAACACTTCAGCAAGAGCTTCCGTTGATCGATGAAGTTCTTCTACCGTATTATCTACTCCCCCAATTTCTATAATTAATGAGTTAGGGGAAATATCTTGATTATAAATTCCATTTCCCTGACTGCTACTTTTTTTAAGTATACCTTTTGACAAAGCAGGGTATCTATTCTCTAATAGAGTATGTAGATTATTTGCAAACTGAAGATTTTTTTCATATTCCGCATGACCAGTTCCCACTACAAAAAGTAGGCTTGCATATTTTGTTCTATTTATTTCAGTAGTTGTATTCTCTTTTCGTAATGAATCACGGTGAATATCTATAAAGTATTCAAGGTCTTTATTTTCATTTTGTGATAGTTGCACTAGCTCCCTAGAAACATTGTAAGAGCTGGTGTAAGCTAATTTCCTGGAATTCAAAAGATGTACAATATCTACTGTCTCAACTTTCGTTCCTACTCCCCTTTGATCCATTGCTCGTCCAAGCATTTTTCCAACCAATGTTATGTTTGCTACTGAATGATAAGCTTCTTCTGGTCTGCTTGTATCTTTTAGATAGGGCAAAAAGGATTCCCTACTATGAGAATGATAAATATAAACAACTTCTTTCCCAAAAGTAGAGTGGAAAGCCGAAATTTCCTTAGGTGATTTCATATTTCCAAAAATCCCCTTAATATTTTTTAATCGAAGAGTTCTGTCTTTTAATACTGTTTCCATAGGTGGTTTTAAGTCATCTCTATCCGTGTTTTCGAAAATCTTATCCTCTTCTGAATTAAAATTAATAGTGGGATTTTTTTTATTAAAAGCACTATTTATAACTTCGTTTTCCTCATTATTTTTATTATTAAGTTTGTAGGTCATTGCCAACCAAATAGTAGCTATTGCCCAGATAATAAAAAGGAGGACCGCAATATAAAGAAATAATATTGTTTTATTCTTTCCCTTTCTTTTATTCTTATCTTCTGTTAATTTAGGAGACATTTAGACCCTTCCCTTGCTATATTTAATAATTAAATTAAGTATTTAAAAAACCCTCAAGTAAATCCCAACTATTACTTGAGGGTGTTCTTTAATTATCTTATATTTCACTAGCAGTCTAGAAACTAGATTACTTCTACTTGTCCCATCATTCCGTTTTCTTCATGTTCGAGAATATGGCAGTGGAACATGTATATACCTTTATTATTAAATTTCACGGCTAATTTAACTGTTTGACCAGCTTCAATTGAAATTGTGTCCTTCCATCCCTGCAAGTTTACAGGTGGCTCATTTCCATCAATTGAAACAACTTTAAATTGAGTACCATGAATATGAAACGGATGAATCATGCCACCCATCGCATCTGGTTTATTGTAAATTTCCCAAATTTCTGTTTCACCTTGCTTCTGCGAAAAATCAATTCGGTTCATATCAAATTGTTTACCATTAATATAAACCATTCTCCCCATCCCGAAAAGTTCCAGTTTTTTCGTAACAGATAAATTTCTTTCTTCATCTGTCACTGCGAAATCATTTAAACTTGTTGAAATTTCTAGCGGATTCGTTTTTTGCTCATCAATAATAAATGGTAAAAGTATTGCATCATCTTCATTCAAAAGTGCAATATCACTTTCAGAATCGTATTTTGAAAAATCCACAATAATTTCCGCTCGCTCACCAGGTGTTAATGTAATTTCACTCATCTCAATAGGGTTATTTAAAAAGCCACCATCACTTGCTATTTGTTGGAATTTATCTCCTGTATTTAATTTAAATGTATAATTTCGTGCATTCGCTCCGTTTAATAAACGAAGTCTCGCTTTTTCTTTTCCTATTGTCAGTTTTGGATTTATCGTACCATTAACTAATAAAGTATCACCGATTGTACCATCATCATTTCGTACTGCTTGATAATCAAACTGTTTTTCGACAGTGAACTCTCTATCTTGAAATACTAATGGAAAATCGTTTACTCCATATTCTTTTGGTAAGTTTAGATTTTTAGAATTATTATCTTCAACATAGATTAGTCCTGCTAGACCTTTATATACTTGTTCCGCTGTAGAACCTTCTGGATGAGGATGGAACCAAAGTGTTGATGCACCTTGACTAACAGTAAACTTCACGTCTTCCATTGCTCCTGGTTCTAAAAGCTGATGTGGACCACCATCGCCTTCACCTGATATATCTACACCATGCCAATGAAATGTTGTTGGTTCAGTTAATTCGTTTCTTGTTCTAAATATTACCGTTTCTCCTTCATTAACACGAATAACCGGACCTAAAAATGACCCATTGTATCCAAATGTTTGAGATTGAACTCCCTTAAAAATTTCTGTTGTACCTTGTTGAGCTTTAATAGTAACAACTCCATCTTTCGGTTCAATTAATTGTGGGATGGCTAACTCATTTTCCCCGGTCGAATTATTTAGTGCAACAAGGTTTGTATGACTTGCATGACTGTTTTCCATATCCATGCCTTCCAGTTCCTCATCGGTCATGTTCGAATGGTCCATACCCTCCATGTTTGTCATGTTTGAATGATCCATTGCTTCATGCTCACCAGATTCAGAACTATCTGCACTACAGCCTGCAGTAATAACACTACTTATTAGTAAAGTAGTAACTAAAAAATTAAACTTCATGATATCTCCTCCTTGTGTTTCATTGCAATTACTGTAACAAATAAATATGGAGGAAATATGGAGATTAACGGCCATTGCCAAGAAAGTGCAGAAATTTTCCGTGAATATTCGAAAATGTATAGAAAAATAACTCAATAATTAATTAATACGCCCCTTTAGAGGAGATTACCAAATCATTCATATATTTGGTATTAAGCCTAAAACTTTTTAAAATATCCCTACATAATTGAGTTATGCCATATTGCTAAACAGATTTATCTTAAGAATAGTAACAAACTATACATAATAGTTATTATTAGACCTATTAACAATGCTAAAAAACCAAGTGCCATTAGGTCTTCATTTTTTTCCATATTTCTATATTCTTTATATGTTAATTCTCCCATAGCAAATCTTAAACCATTATGATTAATATTTACTGAATAGGATTTCCCCTCAGTATCTTCAAAAATTGCTTTTGTAATCAATGCTCTTCCATCTCCAAAGCTTTCAAGATTCTGAGGTTCAATAATACTATCGTCAGAAAGTCCTAACTTCATCATTTTGTACATTGATTGGTTTTTCATTTCTTCACATATTCTATAAGCCTGCAGTTCAACAAAATTACTAGAAATACACACTTACCTCAACTCACTTTTATTTAGATTTGAATAAATAATTACATATTTTTTTATTATATTCACTTACCTTTAATTTTTGCTACTAAACTGGATATAAAAAAATAATAATTGTCTAAGAATTCGAATTCTTAGGCAATTTTTTATTTACTATTTTTAGTTATTATTAATCTTTAAAAGCTGTGCATTAATTGCACAAATAATCGTACTCATGACATACCTGCTGCACCTATTGCAGGTGTTATAATAATACCAACTATTTAGAAAACCCGCTGTAAGTGGAATCCCAATAATGTTATAGCCTGCAGCTCAACCTAATCATCTGTTTTATATTCCCCAATATGTGATGGTGTCAAGGATGCCAATGAAAATCAGTACAATTCCAGCAATCCTTTGTATGACTCTTCCTGCCTTCATACTTTTTTTCAAGATTAGACCCTTCACATCAAAATACCATATTAGACCTAAAATCATGATAAGGGGAATCGATGTTGCGAATCCAAATATTGCAGGAAGCACTAATCCATAAGATGTAGATGCTACTGTAGGCATTAGCCAAACGAAAAAGAGGACAAACATTGTAGGACAAAATGCAATTGCAAAACTTGCACCTAAAAGGAATGACCCTACCTTTCCCCTTTTTAAACTTTCTGGAATATAAAAATTAAAGCGACTTAAAAATTGAAACTTTAAAAATCCTAATAGTACAAATCCAGTAATAATTAATAAGGGACCAATTATTTTACGGAATAATGGAAAGTACTCCGTCACTTTTATTTCAAATGATTGACCAAAAAACCATGCAAATAATCCGATGACGCTATAAACCATCACTTTTCCAATAATGAAAGACGTAATTACTCCCCAACTGTTGTTTATTTGAATCGTTCGATTTCCGTAAATGGTTATTGCGCTAATATTTCCGGTGAGTTGACAGGGTGCTACCGCGCCAATTAAACCTAGAAGAAGAGCTATAAAAATTGGAGAATGATTATATGAATGTAAAAAAGCAGAAATCGGGTTACTGACTATTTGACTTATTTGAGACAAAAAATTATACATTTTATTGTCACCTTCTCTAGTTATTTATAGAAAGCTAATTTATCTCAACTTGACCTTTATCTGTAGGGTGAAAATATATTCCTCCCTCATTTACATACATTTTCCTACCATACCTGCTGTATCTCATAAAACATATCTCTAAATCAATTTCATTGTTGTGATACAAGTACCGTCATTTTCAAATGTAGAAAATTCAGATTCAACTGCTTTTCCTTGATGTTCAATTTTTACTTGGAAAGTTTGTTCACGTGGCAGCCATAAATCAATAAATCCATTCTCTTCTGTTCTTAATATGTCATCAACTAGGACATTACCTTTTGCATCCTCTATGTATACATCAAACTCTTCACTTACCATTTCACCCTGACACCCCGTTAAACTATGATTTTCGCAAGGATGTGTTTCGTTTATGTAAGGGGCAATCGAAACAAAAAATTCATCTTTAGGAAGGTCATATACTTGCTCAGTTCCATCGTTTTCTTTTACTAATAAATGTTTAGATGTTATAGAAGCGGACTCGGCTTCAACATTTCGGGCACTATAGTCTTGAACTAATTCCTTAATTTCTCTACTTTCATTTTTTATAGAACTGTTTTCCTCATTCATATTTTCTTCACTACAAGCTGTTATAAGAACAACTGAAAAAATAGTACTAATAAGCATTTTTAATTTCATTTTACTTTACACCTCTTGGTTTTAATTAGACTAACTCCATTTATAACCGATTCCCCAGACAGTTTTTAGAAATTTATTAGTAGGAAAACCTTCTTTTTTCAACTTTTCTCTTAAATTGCGAATATGGGAATCAACTGTTCGAATATCCGTTTCTGTTTCATAATCCCAAGCCGCATTGAGCAATTCTTCCCGAACATAAACTTTTGAAGGTCTAGTCATCAGCGCCTTCACAATAAAAAATTCTTTCGATGTAAGTTGAACAGTCGAATTTTCGTAATACAAGGAATATTTCTCCGTGTCTAAATAGAATTCGTTATAAACAACATTATCACGATTACTCTCATCAACTTTTGGAACTCTTCGTAATATCGCGTGAACCCTGGCAACCAATTCACTTTCATCAAATGGCTTTGTGAGATAATCATCAGCGCCGATATTTAATCCCTTTACTAAGTTCAGTTTATCTGATCTTGCGGTAAGCATAATTATAGGGACTTGTGAGAATTCACGTATCTTTTTACAAACTTCCCATCCATCCATTTCAGGCATCATTACATCTAAAATAACCAAATTTACTTTTTCATTTCTAAGTGTTTCTAAAGCATTTTTCCCATTTATTTCTTTTAGACATTTAAATCCGTGTGGAACCAGAAATAATTCAACCAGATTTAACATTCTTTGTTCATCATCTACTAAAAGAACCGTTTGCATTTATTCTTTCTCCTTTTATATCGTGATTTTAAACGTACTCCCCTGTCCTATTTTGCTTTTGACCTCGATGGTTCCTCCATGTGCATCAACTAACTCTTTCACAACAGCGAGACCGATTCCTGAGCCTCCATACGCACGTGATCTTGATTTTTCAACTCGATATAATTTTTCAAATATAAATTCTATTTCGTTTGATGGAATCCCAATACCAGTATCAATAACAGTAATAACCGTTTTTCCGTCCTTTTCATATGCTTTTAAACAGACCTCTGAATTTTCATTGGAGTATTTTAAAGCATTATCTAATAAATTTAGTAGTATTTGTTCTAATCTAAGAGCGTCAGCATAGATGTGTAAATTGCTTTCACTAACAAGTTTAAGTTTGATTTTTTTTATATCAAATGAAGGGGCTACGAACTTATAAATATTCTCCAGAAATGGTTTGGCCAAAAAATGTTCTTTGGAAATGGTGAAGGAATTTTCATCCATTCGTGCCAAATCTAATAAGTTTTTCATTAATTCTTTCATTCGATTTGATTCTTCACCAATAATTTCCAAATAATATTTACGATCCTTATTACTCAAATCTTCTCTTTTTGCAACTTTCGAGTATCCAATCAAATATGTTAGTGGTGTATTTAATTCATGAGCAATAGAAGCAAGGAACTCATTTCTCTCATTCTTTAATCGTTTTAAATCCTTTGCTAACTTGTGAATGGAATTCGATAAGTCACCTAGTTCATCACTCCCTAAATTCGGTAAATTCACCTCAAAAACACCTTTACTTAATTTCTCGGTTGCTTCTTTCATTCGGATTAACGGTCGAGTTAGAATTTTAGATAGTAACGCATATATAATAAATAAAACGATTAATCCTATAATTCCAGATATAACAAAATGCAAGTTCATGTCATCAACCATTTGATTGATTGATTTTGTACTTTGAAACATTAATACAACGCCTGATCGATTTTGATCCACTACGTATGGATGTACGCTAACTATGTAAGGTAGACTTCTCCAATCCGAAACTACTATGTAATCTTTTTCACCATTAAAATCGTCTACAGATAGTTGATACTCTTCTTGTAACATATAGGAGTTACCGGAACTGCCAATGATACTACCTGTACTATCTATTATCATCACTTCACGCTTTTCATTTTTTTCCATCAACACAATATGTTTTATCGTTGTATCTGAATAATTTTCAATAAGAACATCGCGATGATTTGCACCATTTGCCAATAATAACGAGAACTCTTCTTCCACCCTATTACTAATCATATTTTGATGAAGGTAATACATCAAAAGCGATTCCATTATTAGCACCACTATGAAAAAACAAACCGCCAATTTTGTAGAAATTTTATTCACTTTTATTTTGCTCTCCTTACATAAAACGTCTTAAAACATAAATAGATTGTTAGCTACTTTAACTTTCCTTCTAAAATCCTGTGAATCCTCAAAAAAGGCATCAATAACGCAATAATAAAACCGTATTCACTATTTTATTTAGTAAAACTAATGTTAGTATAACTAATAAATATGGAGAAATTATGCAGAAAATTAATTTATAATTGTTTTGAGTTGATGCGAAATAAAGTTCAATTAAAAAAAGTTTGCTCAATCTTTATTTAGCAATATAGCCAAAACCGCCATTTTGAAAAAAGATGATCAAAATGGCGGTTTTTTTAGTTTAGTATGAGACTTTTATAAAAAAAGTTCGATTATTTCCTCAGAGTGTTGTTCCACAATAGCGTCCGATTGTGGAATATCGTTTTTTAAATTTTGGATTCTCATAAAACATTCATAAAGTATGTTTGGAATTTTCGCCTATACCGGAAGGACATAAATCTCAAAAATTCAGTATTCTTAGGTTTTCTATTAGTAACGGGGTTAATACTTTACCCTTAGAATTAAGTAACACGCGTGTTTCTATAGTCTCACTAATATAAAAATGTATTGACTGACCATCTTTAAGTGGAATATTAAGTTGATCGGTATCTTCATTAATGCAGTAGAACACATTTTTTAACCATTCAAAGTCTCGTCTTGTAAATGGGCCGAAAAATTGGACTGACTTTATTCCATCGATACCATTAGCTTTGCTATTTGGTACCATTCGATTACGCATTTTCTTTTCAATTTGTGGCGAATCGACTTGCTGAAAACCTAATTGAAAAGGTACTTCGTCAAAATATGGGAGATATGCATTTTGCCATTTAGCAGAAAAATTAATTAGTTTAAAGAAAAAAGGAAACCTTATTCTTTCAGGATTTGATATGCCAAAACTTTTCAATAACTCACTAGTTTTTTCAATATTATTTGTTTTGAAAAATAGTCCAATGACACCTCTATGACCAGAATTATACTTATCAACCCAGTCTTTGATCCAGCCACCGCCATCTTTCGATTTAATATAGATAAACTCGAAATATTCATCTCCTATCCATAAATTTGAGGCTTTGAAACCTTTATTTCCTTTACCTTTTGAGGGTGTATAAGGTAAGCCTAACCGATTAACTTGCTCAATAAATTGAATATTTTTTTGATATTTCTCATCAACATTTACCACAATATGATCGATAGAAAATGGGTTTATTTTAGAAACTTGTGCCATATAGTTCCTCCTTTTATAATCAACGTTGAATATATTGTTAAAAATAAAGCCGATCTAATCGAATGTAGCTTTTCAGTGTAGCTGTTTGTTCTTTTGATGATTCTACCCGAGTTTTTTGTACCATATTCCTGCCTGCCTTACTAAAAACCCTTCCTACAAGATTTGGAATATCATAACACGCACATAAAAGCCCTACAATATGAAAATTGTATGGCAAACAATATTTGATAACGCAAACAGAAATCCTTACTGCCCTTTCCGGACAACTATTTCGAACTACCAACCCCCACTCCTTAGGTATCCAGAAAGTCCTGGTTCCCTCCAAAAGGCACGATCATAGATAGCAACTACTTTGGCCTGTCCTGCCATCCATGCTCTTTTCCTCGCTTTATACATCATTTGAAAGCGACAACATGTCCTTTTCTACTTGTAATAATACTCGTGGTGATACCAATAGAAAGTATAGTCATAACGGAGAGATAAAACGTCTCTGAAGATAATAATAAACCACCAATAATTATTATGATGGAATCAATAAACAAAATATAAATCCCTACATTTATCCCCGTCTTCTCACATAAAAACTGTGCAATAAAATCCGTGCCTCCCGTACTCGTCTGAAAATTTAACATCAATCCATTCCCAATTCCAACAAGCATGCCACCTAGTAATGAACTGTATATAGCTTCTAATTCAATTAGTTTACTTAATGGTGATAGAAAATCGATAAAAAAGGCATACAGAAGCAGACCATGTAAGCTGTTATAGAAATAATTTCTATAAAAAAACCAAGCAAAAATAAAAATAGGAATACTAACTACAATAACTATTAATCCTGTATTAAAACCCCATAAGTAATTTGCTATTAATCCAATTCCTACTGTTCCTCCATCTAATATTTCATGTGGCACTATAAACAGATTTATACCCAATGATATAAAAATGCTTCCGGTAATTAGCGCCAAACCTTTTTTAAAAAAGTACAGGGAATCACCTCTTATTTATACTTTTCAGAACATCTATTAGTACAATTCAAGTAATGGAAATACTTAAAAATATATGTTCATTACTTAGTTTAAAGAAGAACCCCCAAAAGTTTTTTAATACTTGCTATTATTGTTTTGAAATTCCTTCTAGCATAAGGTTAACCTTCAATACATAACAGTTTCTTCACCAAAAGGATGTCTGAAAGTTATAACTCCTTTAAACATCCTTTTGATATTTCTATCTCGTAACTCAACACCTATTTCTAACACAAAAGGTATTGATTTGAGACATTACCTTTTATATTTTTATCAATAATTTTGCAAATATGAGTTAAACCCTCATTATGACAAAACTTAGCCGGTATTTGAGTGTATAGGGTATAGATAGGTTTATTAATTTGTTACAATAAACAATTGAACTGGAGGTAATGCATTATGACCAAATGGACCATAGTACTTATAACGGCAGGAATGCTGCTTGTTGGGTGCAGCGATGATGCTGCAGAAAAAAATAGTAAGGCGGAGGAAGAAACTCCTGGAGAGTTTCTCCAGGAAGAAGAAAAACCAAATGAAGCCGATCAGCTTAAAGACGATATCAGTGAGGAAGAGGCTGCAAAATTACCGGAATACAATATTATCCGTAAGCAAATTGGAGAGGGTTCTTACAAAATTGTGATCCTTGCTAATAACGAAGAAACTCGTATTCTCCATTTTTTAAATGCACAGGATGAACTACAATACAAAGCTGTGTTTGTAAAAGAGACCAATCGTTTAAAAATTATAAACACCAAAGGAGACGGCAATGTATTTAATCAAGTCATTGAATAAGCGCAATTTATCTAATGTCTCCATAGGTAGTTCGAAAATGAATGAACCGTGAATCCCTTTCTTTGAATAAAACTCGCTTCAATAATGGCGAGTTTTTTGTCATATTTTAGACTTATTTATTATACTGACATTATATTGCTTCCCCAGCCTCCTGCTGCTGTACTTCTAACAAATGTCATCCGATAGACATTGATGAACCAATTCTCATGGCATCTTTACCTCATATATAAAAATAATTTTCATTAAAAGTGCATAAGATTACTCTCATTTAAGCAACCTTTGCCTCCTTAAAAATAAAGTTAATCAAAAAAATAGATACTTTCCGGAAATCCAATAAAAATTTGTTATATATATATAAATTACCAGTATTATTATCCTACAATAACTAGTAATATATATTTATAATCAAAAAGGAGGATTTACCGCGTTGAAGAAAGTATTTAAACTTGGTTGTGGCGGATTTTTAGCCCTTATTATATTAGTAGTAATCATCGCAGTGTTCAGTGACGGAGAAACATCTGAAGTGGATTCAGATACAAAAGTTGAAGCGACGACTGAACCGAAAGAAAAAGCGGCAGATACAAAAGAAGCTGTAAAAGAAGAGCCAAAAGAGGAAGCAAAAGAAGACAATGTACCGCGCGAATATAAATCTGCATTGAAAAAGGCAGAAATGTATGCGGAAACAATGCAAATGTCTAAAGCCGGTATTTACGACCAGTTAATTTCAGAATATGGAGAAGGTTTCCCTAAAGAAGCCGCGCAATATGCAATCGATAATCTGGAATTTGACTGGAAAGCGAATGCTTTAGAAAAAGCAAAATCATACGCTGAAACAATGGCAATGTCTGACTCTGCCATTTATGATCAATTGATTTCCGAATACGGAGAAAAATTTACGGCTGAAGAAGCTCAGTACGCAATTGATAACTTAGAATAAATTGAAAGCCTTCCATAGTATAGGTGGAAGGCTTTTTTCATTAAAATTCAGCGATTTCTTTAATGACCGTTTTCAAAAGATCAATTGAACTGACAGGATCGCTCTTATACTGCAAACTGTGATCCGCTCCTGCCAGAAGTCTTGTCACCAGATTTGGATTATTGGTGAATCGACGATATCTTTCCGCGTTATAATGCGTGTCATCATCTCCAATAAAACATAAACTATCGTTACGGCTGTGTAACATCGATTCAAAAACATCATCTCGATTAAGAAGCGGCGTTAACCATACAGCTTTTGCATGATGAAAGATCTCCATATCTAACAGTGACGCCATAGCAATCGTTCCTAGAGACTTTCCGACAAGATAATAGCCTTCATAAGAATTCTTATCTAAAACTTTATTTATGACTGCACCTACATCATATTTAATCGCTTCAACGAGCTCATCCATACAGAAAGGATCGTAAAACTTATCATTATACGTATAATTCACCTGCAGCACATCAACCGATTTCTGTAAAAACACACCCGTCGAATAATGAAGAAGTGGTGCTTGCGCGGTATATCCGGCTCCTGGAAGCAAAATCGCCAGTTTTGGGGCATGCTTATCGCTACTTAAAATTGTATAATGAATATCCTTTTCTTTATAACCTGTGACAGAACCTGTTTTTACTTTAAACATATACAAAACCCCTTTTATTGATTATTTATTACTCGGTTCAGTTGCATTTTCATCGACAACAACAGTCCATGAAACAATCGTTGTACTGTCCCGTACGCCCTTTTCTTCAATTTCTTTTAATAGCTGCCATACAGAATCGTGCTGAGACTGGGAATGGTCAAATACCTTCATGATATCCTTGGGGTTATCAAATGTAGTATGGGGACATTCCGTTAGTCCGTCTGTTGTCATAAAAAGCTGATTCATCCCTTTTCGCAATTCTCTGCGTCCCGTACTGTAACACGGGACATCCAATTCAAACGTATTTACATTCCCGATCCATTCGTAGAAATTTCTTTGATTTAACTGATATTGCTGCATTTCAGCCAGTTCAGGATGAAATAAATGAAGAATACAGTCCCCAACAGAAAACCACCAAATATATTTATCTTTCCTTAACACGATCAGACATGCCGTTTCCCCTTGTATTTCACGGCAACGGGCTAAAAAGAGCGGATTTTGAAAAATATTTACAATATGATGATCCAATTCCTTAAAAGCAACGGAAAGTGGCTTATTAAAAATTGAAGTCAGGTTATGCTCTTCATTCGAAATAGTCTCCACGACAAGTTCGGCACTTTCCGCACTGTTATGAGCATCCAAAATCATAACAAATTCCCAATCTTGTTCTTCATTCACCCAAACGATACACCCATCCTCGTTTTTATATTGCCCTGCTGATGAATTGCCGCCAAACCTTCCAATCGTAAGGTTCTTAAATTGCTGTATATGGGGTAAATCAACAAAATGCGTTTCGCTCCTTATCCAACTGAATTTGAACATTACTACTAACCTCCTATTCTCTTTATAGATTCCCATAGTATAGCACCTACAATATAAAATTTGTAAAATATGGTATAAATTTAGGTGAAGGAGGTATGAAAATGAAGAAAATCTCTTTATTCGCAACTTTATTCATTTCCAGTTTTACGCTTTTAGCTGCATGTGATGAAAAAACTGCAGTTGATTACACGACTTTAACCGCGCAAGCAGAAGATTTCGAAACGTAATCGATATTCCCTCACCTTACATGAAGATGACTTAACGATAATGGGTACTATGGGTATTAATGTAGAAGATGACCGAAAAAGTGCTATTGATGAAGTTATGCTCTCTTATTTTGAATCTACAGAAGAAGAACTTACGGCATTTTTCCAAAAAGAATTTTCAGATGCAAAAGTGGAAGTACAAGGCAATCAATACTTGATTACAGCGGATCATGGCCTCTCTCTGGAATTCACAAAGTTTAAGGATCATATCATTGTGGATGCTGAAGGTATGGAATATATTCGAAAGGCTAAGTAGTCACCTGCTATAAAGAAAAAGCTTAGCCCATTTCCGAGCTAAGCTTTTTGATTTTATCTAACTATTTCTTTTCATACTCATCAAATTTTATATTTTTCTTACTCGTCATGAGGTAAATATAACTCGTTGCCATCGTTTTATCTTCCTGAACGATCAATTCATTCCCCGATTTATCGATAAATTTATAATTACCTAATGCATTCGGTACATATTCTAATGCAACACGGTCAATCGCATCCCATTGCATTTTCTGAGAGCCGATTAGCTGGCGTTTATACACTTCCTGTTCATTAATCGCTGTGTACGTACTAGTGGAACCGTATAACGTCACCAACCCTCCTATAATGAGCAGTAAACTAAGCACATACGTCGCAATTTGACGTTTCCAGCAAAGCAATGCAAAGGCCGCTGCTAATACAACAAACCCCGCCATAATAATTTTTACATTCGTTCGAAACGAATAAATATAAAAATTCGAGCGATCGGTCAAAAATAAATCCGGAACAGTCATAGGTACAAATATAGCGAACAGCGGTGAAATAATGATACAGGTAACCGCCATTACACCGAAAATCAGTCGCGGTGAATAATTTTTAAACATGGCCGTTCTCATCCCCTCTAAAAATACCTTTATACTTTATAATTTAAAGTATAACAGACAGATTTTCAATAATTTGGAAAAAATAAAATTAAAACGTAATAAAAAAGCAACCGGTTTCCCGATTGCTTTCATCCTTTTCTTTATTAAACTTCTACACGGTAACGCCAATTTGCGTGTTTAACATCCTCATAATTGATATACGCAACACTTGCTTCAATGACATCGTTTAAGTTGAGGCTATGATCTTTTGCAAAATCCTTCAAGCTGTCCAGTAATTCTTTGTCGCATGTTGTACGAAATTCGATGCGATCTTTAGGCCGGTTTTTTTTATCGTAAATGATTGTACCGGATTCAATTAAATTACTATAACCATTTTCCAATAAATAACCGATATGTGTGTCATATTTTTCGGCAAGCTGCTTTAAACTGTTGATAATTGCCGCGCTCATTCGCGTTTTGTACCGGATTCTTGATTCATCCGTTGTTTGAATCAGTTTCCTATTATGTATCTTCCACATTGTCATTCTCCTATCAGCAATTCATTACGTATATTATAGCCAATATTGCACAAAAGAAAACACTCCTTATGGCATAAGGAGTGAAAGTGGTAAAGTTGCGGTCGGTATTTCCTATTAAGTTGTAATGTTCCGTACGTTAGTTTAACATCATATAAAACGTTTGAGCTGAAATTTTCAATGGTATATCTCAAGTCGTGTATGCATTTCGCTCGCCTAACTTAAGTTGGCATCTTTCGAAAATCTTCGTTAAAGCATTTTGTTCATTAATTGCCTAAAATAAACTGTGAATGTTACTTGATAAACGCATACAACGAAGCTAATAGAAATCATCATATAAACAATCTAAACTAGTGGTTAACTTACATCTACTCTTCTGTGACCGCAACTTTACTTACAAGTTATATACCACGTCAAAACATCCTTAAACCTAATTTGCGAACTTTTTTTTCGGAATTTCTATGATTCAAGTATATAATAATAGGAACGGAGGTGTCTTAGCATGTTAAAAATTAAAAAGATCGAGTTTATTAAAGTTCTGTATGATGACGCATTGGCGCAAAATTTCTTTTCAATCGCGAATATTACCTTTTCAAATAGAAGTCCGATACAAGGAGCCCTCCTCTACTGGCAGCAAAATGAATCAAAGGAACCTTATACAAAAGAAGGCGACTACAAGTTTTTCTATGACTTGGCAAAAGCGCAATATTTTGCGGCTGTAAAGTTTCCGAAAGACTGTGACTTAACACGGGATGAACGCCAGGAACTTGCCTATATATTACTGGAAGAGCGCGGAGCAATCGGGACGTACAGTTTTGTTTCGACGAAACCGAAAGCAACTTTCCATTTAAATAAGGCTTTTCGGGAAATTCCGTTTCCTGCACAGTTTTCAGTAGATGATTTTAACGATCTGTCCATTGTGAAACAGCTGGAATCGAATGATGAAACTGTTTACGAGCTGCTTCCATATGACCGCGTATTTTTAGAAGCTTATCGGAACTGGTGCAATCAGGCGGTTCAGTTGCATCCTTCTCGCTTAACGGCTTATTTTCAATACTTGCCGTTTACGTATATGAGTTATGCCAATCCGCTTTTATCAGAGCAGTTTTTAATTGATTATTTGCCTGACGTGGATCTGGAAGCGCTTCAGTACAACAAGCCGGTACTTGCGCGGTTGTCGATGTCCTTTAGACGTTATTTAGTAACAACGTTAATGGCAAACAAAAAGCGTCTGAATCCGGATTTTGTCGATCAGCTGGATGATTTCATCGAAAGCAATGTCTTTTATAATTCATTTGAGCTTATTTATTTACCGGAAGCCGATGAAATCCCGGATATGGATATGCAGCTTTTCGAATATGACCGCGGTTCGTATAAATGGGCTGGCAGTGAGCATTTGGTTAAAGGTATCCCGTCACTAGTTAGTCAGAAGTATAACCGGTATGGGGACCGACGTTTAACAAATGCTGAGATGGATAAAAAAATTAAGGCATACAGTGACGAACAAAAGCAGTTATTCACTGCAATTGCGGAGCTGCATTGGCTGAATAAATACAAAAATGAGCTGGATTGGTCTTACATTTGTCAATACAATGTGCATTTGACGGAACAATTTTTAACAGCGCATATCAGTTACGTCGATTTCAATGCATTGGGCTTGAATACGGATATTGTAGTAAATGAGGATTTTTTATCAACATATTTGTACCGGTTTAACCATCAAAAAGCGGTTCCGTTAATTATTTCTCATTTAACAGAGCAGTTTTATTTAACGCATAAAGATGAAATTAAAGTCGACCTCGATTTGCTTTATAAATATATGGACAATATCGATGAGGAAGAGTTTTTACGAATTGAAAGTTATTTGCTTGATTAATAAAGGGCTGCTTTGTAACTCGTTTACGAAGCAGCCTTTTTGATTTATAAAGAATCAAAACATAAAAAAATCAATCTACAACGGATTCGTAGATTGATTTAATACAGTAGATTAAGTTGTGATTTCATAAACACCTCGATGCAGCATGGCGTAATTTGCACATATGTGGGACATTTCTATCGTCGGATTCGTCTGGATATAGTGAATGTTCACAAGTTCGATGGAATGAATGGGCATTACATCCTTATAATAAACAGTTTCGGTTTGAGGATTAATCATTTTGTCTCATCTCCTGTTCCATTGCATAGCCGTTGTAAGCAAGTAATTGCTGATAGGAAAGCTGATTAACGTAATATCGGAAATTCACCGGCTGTAATCCGAATTGTTCACATTTCTCTACATACATCTGATACCCTTTTTCAAAATAACTCATTGTTCTTCTCTCCTTTGTTATATAACAGTTATTATTTGTAGATTAAATATATAACAGTTTATAAACAGTGTCAATGAATTATAATGAATTATCTGAATTTTTATTTTAAATTTAAAAGTTTTCGGCAAAGGGTTTTTATCTGGAATCTCCAGTAGACAATCATTTCATCTCATCGACATCTTTGTTACCATAGGAGGCGGGAGGAATTAGATGAAACTTATTTATAAAAAACTAATCGATTTTGGATTAAGTCCATTATTTGCTGAATATCTTTCAGTAGCGCTCATGATTATATTTATTGTAATCATTTGTTTAATAGCAAACTTCATCACTAAAAAAATCGTCATCCGATTTATTACACATATTGTGAATAACAATAAGTATCGGTGGGATAACATTCTGTTGGAAAAGAAAGTGTTCCATAAGTTATCTCATATCGTGCCGGCGATCATTATTTATTATTTTGCTGAAGCCTTTACGTATCAAGCCCTTATCGAAAAAGGAGCTATTACGTATATTATAATAGTTGTATTAAGCCTAATTGGCAGTTTATTAAATGCTGTACATGATATTTATCAAACGTTTGAAATTTCAAAAGTACAACCGATCAAAGGCTATATTCAAGTCGTTAAGATAATTGTCTATGTCCTCGGTATTATACTGGTCATAGCGAATTTAATTGGTGAAAATCCGTTGATCATCCTAAGTGGACTAGGTGCACTATCAGCTGTATTGCTGCTTGTTTTTAAAGATTCCTTATTAGGCCTTGTCGCAGGAATTCAGTTAACATCGAATGATATGGTGCGTGTAGGTGATTGGATTGAAATGCCGAAATATGGAGCGGACGGGGATGTTATTGATCTTTCATTAAATACAGTGAAAGTCCAAAACTTTGATAAAACAATTACGACAATACCTAGTTATGCATTGATTTCGGATTCTTTTAAAAACTGGAGAGGTATGCAAGTTACTGGTGGCAGAAGGATAAAGCGCTCCATCTTTGTCGATACGACAAGTATCGCGTTTTGCTCGGAGGAGAAAATTGAGAAGTTACGTAACATCCATTATCTTACGGACTATATAGATACGAGACAACGTGAAATTGCCGAATACAATATTAAACATCATATTGATACAAGCAATCAGGTGAATGGCAGAGCGCTGACAAATGTCGGGTTGTTCCGAACGTATATTAGCAACTATTTAAAAAACCATCCAGGAATCCATAAAGAAATGACAACAATGGTGAGACAATTAGCGCCGAACGAACATGGGCTACCAATTGAAATTTACGCCTTTTCAAATGATATCAACTGGGCGGTCTATGAGTCGATTCAATCGGATATTTTCGACCATCTCTTTGCAATCGCAACCGAGTTTGACTTAAGACTATTCCAAAATCCAACCGGCAATGATTTTAAAGCTATGAGTTCCTTACAACCGAATAAACATGAAGGCGAATTAGATTGATTGATCGCTTCAAAACACCCATTTTCTCATGAATAGAAAATGGGTGTTTTTTTCGATTTAAACATGTTGCGCTCAGTCGCCTATCCTGTTATATGTCTTCTATATTTATTTAGTTTACATAATATTATTATGAGTTATAAATTATTAAACGGATTGTTTTTAAGTACTTCCTGAATTTGTTCGTCTTCGATATGTGTATAGATTTGCGTTGTTGCAACACTGGAGTGGCCAAGAATATGCTGCAAAGTTCGAATGTCTGCTCCGGATTTATACATCATTGTAGCAGAAGTATGTCGAAGTTTATGCGGTGTCAGCTTTTCTTTCGGTGACTGGCTGTTGGCATTGATTTCTTTCACGATCCGTGCAATCGACTGTCTCGCAAAACGTGTGCCTTTTTGAGAAATGAACAGCGGTTCTTTTCCTTCCCCTTTATATGCATGCCGCTCCTGTAAATACTTATCTAATGCATTTATACACGCATCATTTAAATACACATGCCGTTCTTTATTCCCTTTCCCGATCACCGTCAGCATTCGGCCATTGATGGAATCGATATTGAGTGAACACAACTCGGAAACACGAATGCCGAGGTTCAGGAAAAAGACCATCATGCATTCATCGCGTGCACTGTACGACTGTGTCTGTACAGCACCGATAAAATCCTTTGCCTCATTATAGTTTAAATAAACCGGTTGGCGTCGGCCGATTTTTGGTGTTTCCAAATGCTCGGCCGGGTTTTCATCAATCAGACGGCGCTTCCCTTTTAAGTATTTAAAAAAGGCTTTTAATGTTGCTACTTTACGTGCACGGGCTGCTGAGGAATTGCCGCGCTGTACTTCGCAATATTCCATAAACAAATATAAGTCTTCCAGAGACACTTCTTTAATTTGATCGATTGTAATCTCAGAAATGTCGATTGTATGTAAACGGTCTAACGGAATATCTTCTTCGATCGCTTTTAGAAAACGCATGAACAAAATAAGATCATATTCATATTCTTTCCGGGTTCTTTGGGACTTTCCCGTAATCGTTGTTAAGTAGATCAGAAAATCACGCAAAAATTTCGGCAGCTTCATTTTCGTCCATTCCCCCTCTAATTAGCTCTTATTATAGCACAAAAAATGTTCCCAAATTTATATTTGGGAACATTATTGCTAATTTAAGAGATTTATGCGGTTTTTCGACAACAAAAGGAAACATATGTTCTCTTGTTGTAATTTCGCTCTCAGACGAAGTGAAATGTCGATTCGTGGATGATGACCCGTGTCGAATCGTCTGAACTCGATTTTTGTCGAAGCCCTTTTTGGTTAAATTTATCGAATTTTGGGAATAGATGTTCCAGGAGGTGAAAGGATGAATTCGCTAAAAACCCACTATGTTTTTTATTATCCTTTCAATTATCGACAGTACGATTTTGAAAAGTTACAGCAAGTATTAAAGCGCAACAAATTTTATCATTTTACAATCGATGAAGAGGAATTTAACGAGACACTTTACGGACCCGACATCAAAGTTTCCCCCCAATTGTTAACGCAATTCTTTTATCCTTTCATGGAAGAAAAATTATTGAATGACGAAATTTCAGTACGAAACTTTAACCGCTACTCGAAAAAAATCCAATGCGAAGGAAAAATGAAGACGGCATTCGATGAGGTGCCATTTACATTATTGAGCGCGGATATTAATCTTTGTCCATTTGGTATTGGAATTTTAGCGTTAAGAATTCAATTGGCAGATAATGTGGATATGAATGCCGCGTTATCATTCGGTCATTTTTTTAGAGTGTTGCGTCCGAAAATTGATGAAGAGCTAGGTACGGAAATTTATTACGACAATTTTGTTTTTAATAATACAGATGAATTATTATTAACAAAAATCGCCCCTTTTATAGAAAGTTATTTTGTTGATTATTCATCAATTCACAAAAACATAAGCAAAATTCCATTTTTCGAAGATGAGCGTATGTATGTCAGTGCTTTTTTTCATATGGGAGAAGACGCGGAAATCGACGAAAAATTACTGTATCGAGCAGGACAGTTAAATGGACGGGATAGCATAGGGGAACCTTATATTTCGAGTACAAATGAGGAGTATATCGAACGATTTGTCGAGGAACATTGCTATGAGAGATGGGCACCAAAATTTCATATTATTACGACATTGCAAGGCCATATTCACCTATCATCCGTAGATGAAAAAAGCATGTATAAATATTTAAACAGCTTTCACTCTGTCTCTTACTATACATTGCTCATCCATTATTTTTATAAACTAATGTTGTTAAAACTCGTTTTCGAACATAGTGAATTAAAGTTTTCAAAAGATAAGGATATTGTAAAGGAGTTAATCGAACAGATTACGAAGTTTGCATCGAGGTATTATTTTTCGGAGGTATCGGCACGGACAGAAGGGAAAGAAATTTCGCATTATTTCAGGAAAGTATTCCGAATTGACGGACTATACCGTGAGACGAAAGAAACGCTTGAAGAACTATACCGAATACAGGAAGACCGTTCAACTGACAGGTTAAATAAACTGATTTTTATTTTAACGATATTCAGTATGATTTCCGGTATATACGGAATGAACCTGGTCATAGAAATGCTGGCAGAGCCATTTAAAATATCCGAAATTTTTAGTTTCACTTTCTTTGAATGGATTGCACTCATTCTAATGGTTATCGGCTTACTCACGCTGGCACTGCTTATTTTAAATCAAGTTTATAAATATTCGGTTAGCTATTACGGTAAAATAAATAGGCGACGACAACGCTAAAGGGGATATGGGATGAGTCGATTGACTGTTCCCGTATCCCCTCTTTATAATAACTAGACAAATAGTGTGATTAGTTCCCCATCACGCTCGACTTTCCAGTTTGAAGAAAGCATCCTGCGAATTTGCTGTTCAGTAATTAGATCGACTTGTAACGATTGCAGACCGTTCCCTTCAGGTAGTAGTTCGTATTGGTCATCGGATATTTGGAATCGCATGCGCAGCAAGTTTTTCAAACCATTGATCGTTACAAATTTCACCTCATAGTTGCCTTCAAAAGCCTGTTCCATCTCTTCAGCGTTTTCATTCAATAAAATTTTCAAACTATCTGTATCTATGTTGAAAGTTT
The DNA here is from genome assembly GCF_040273735.1 of Solibacillus sp. NCBI lineage: Bacteria > Bacillati > Bacillota > Bacilli > Caryophanales > Caryophanaceae > Solibacillus > Solibacillus sp. The sequence goes on from NZ_JBELZM010000014.1 coordinate 64,637, forward strand.
CTGTTAATAAATAAAGTTCATCATTTTCAATATAGTGTTTTACTTGTTTAAATGTATAAGGATGGGTTTTCAGTAATTCAATCGTATACGCTTCCATCATTGAAATTGCCATTATGTTCCCTCTCAATCTTTTAACATACCTATTATTTACTAGCCGTTTTTCGGAAATCGTTGTTCTCGTTCAAGCAAGACGCCTTTTCTTGCATAGCCGAACTGCTCGTACAAAACTTTCGGATCCTCGTTTTTTGTTAATAGTTTTTGAATTGCATGGTAGCGCATATTGGTAGCAGTTACTTTAAATTGGAGCTGTTCGGACATCGCTTTGAAAATCCGTTCGATCGTTTTGACGGTGACCGGCTCACCCATTTTATTGCCGACGCCGAGCCAAACATAGGGTGACTGCTCCGTTAGCGGCATAAATTCAATCGTGTGGCTTTTATAGTCCTCGAGCAGTTCAAGCAGTTTTTTAGAACACTGCAAAACACGGTAACTTTTCGAAGCCAGTACAATGATTTCACGCTTTTCAGCATGTATATGCTTCCATTCCATCCGCACGAGCTCTGCTGGTTTAATACCGAGTTCCGCAACGGTAAAAACAATGACGGTATTGCGTAATGCAAGCCATTCATGTTCCTCATTCAATGCAATTTCATACTGCTTCGGCCAATAGGCTAATGCCCGGTTGAATTGCTTTTCCTCCAGCACATTCAGTTCCGTTTCCTGCTTTGTTAACGGAGCAATGATATCTTCATTATATACGGAAATAACACCGCGCAGCTGTAAGAAAGTAAGAAAATGGCGAATGGATGCGAATTTGCGGTTGACTGAATTGAACGAAGAATACTTTTCCTGAATCATTTTTGAATAAAGTTGCAATGCTTCATTAATCTGATTTTCATGCTGAATGATCTCCGCGAATTGCTTTGCGTCCAATGTATATTGTTTCGTCGTATGGAAGGATTTATTTAATGACTTCAAATAAGCTGTAAACGCTTTAACATACGGTTGAATTTCTTCCACATTTTTCGCCCCTTTCTTTATATTGTATCATGCGAAGGGGTAAGATTTATACGGATTTCATACGCTAAATTGCTGAATATTCGATAAATTTACTTGAACCGTCCAGATTGCATGTTATTGTATATTGTTTCGTCTATAATGACTATGTATATATAGTTAAGGGGGACCATAAATGCAAGTACGTACGACAAGACTTGAAGCGGAAGAAGCGAAAATCATTTATCAGGAAACAGCGGGGCTCGCCATTATTACGATTCATCGCCCGCAACTAAAAAATGCATTGACGGCGAATATGTGGGATCGGCTTGCAAAAATTGCATTGCATACACTGGATAATCCGAAAAATAAAGTTCTGTTATTACGGGGTTCCGGCGAGAACTTTACAGCGGGCTCGGATATTAAAGAATTTAATTCGATTTCGCTGGAAAAAGCGGAAGAAGCCTTCGTGCATATGGAAAGAACGATTTCGACAATAGAAAACTTGCCGATCCCTGTGATCGGTGTCATTAACGGACCGGCTATGGGTGCTGGACTGGAGCTTGCCCTTGCATGTGATATTCGCATTGGCTCGGACAAAGCGAAAATGGGCATCCCTGTCGGTAAACTCGGCATCACGTTGAATAATAAATTCGCCAAGCGTTTAGTCGATTTGGTCGGCCCATCCGCAACGAAGGATTTTGTATTTACAGGACGCATGTATAAAGCAGAAGAAGCGTTTAAAGCTGGAATGCTCAATTATTTAGTTGCTGAAAAAGATCTAAACCGTTTTGCAATCCGTATGGGTAAGCTTGTTGCCGGTATGTCACCGGATTCTTTATTGGCAGTAAAACGTTCGGTTAAGGAATGTGTGGATTCAGCCCCTGCTTTATGGGAAGAATCAACACCGTTTGTTTCCGAAAGAGACTTTTCTGAAGGTGTCCGTGCATTTGTTGAAAAACGTCAGCCGGTGTTCACAAGACAGCTTTCAAAATAATAAAAAACTGCCTCCATCGCGAGAGGCAGTTTTTAATTGTTTAGATCGATAATTCGGATAGTTCTTGTCTGATCGTTCGAATATGGCTCTCCATCAAGACTTTTGCCCGCTCGTTTTCCCCGCGGCTAATTGCAATAAATATCGCACGGTGTTCTTCTAAAGTACGGGCAAAATTTTCTTGAGAGGATAGTCGATGTTTTCTTGTTACTTCAATCGTACTTCGCATATGGGGTGCTAATGACGAAATTAGTTCAGCAAGCACACTGTTATTCGCGGCTGCTGCTATTGCCATATGGAAATCCAAATCGGCTTGTATCCCGACTTCTTCATCGTCGGTATTTTTCATCGCTTCCAATGTACGCGCCATTTTTTCAATATCTTGTCCTGTTGCACGTAATGCAGCAAGTGCAGCACATTGAGACTCTAAGATTAGACGTAATTCGAGCATTTCATACAATGTCGTCTGGTCTGTTTTTAATACAACGCTTGTCAATTGCTGCTGAACGGTCTGGTTTGTTTTGTTTTTAACAAAAGTTCCATCACCATGGCGAATTTCGACAAAATCGCTTAGCTCCAGTAGTCGGAGTGCTTCGCGTATAGATGTCCGGCTGACACTATATTTTGCTGATAGCTCGCGTTCCGGAGGCAATTTATCTCCAACGTTTAATATACCGGAAGTAATGTCGGACTGAATTTTCTGAAATATAATTTCGTACACTCTTTGCTTATTAGTGGAAGTCACTTTCTTCACACCTTTACTATTTTACTAAAAATAAACTTAAGGCCGGAACAAATGAAATAATGAGTACACATACAACCATTACAATGATAAATGGAACGATGGCACGCATGACTCCTTCAAATTTTGTTCCTGCAATTTTATTTGCCACAAATAAGTTTAATCCGACTGGAGGCGTAATGTACCCAATTGCCAAATTCACAATCATAATAATACCGAAATGCACTAGATCCAAACCCAGTGCGGTAGCAACCGGTGCTAAAATCGGAGTTAATATTAAAATCGCTGCCGCTGTTTCCATAAAGGTACCGACAATAAGCAAAATTAAATTAATGATGAGCAATGCAATAATCCAATTATCCGTAATGCCGAGTAATGCTTCCGTAATTTGCATAGGTATACGTTCGCGTGTCAAATAGTAGGCAAAAATTGAAGCCCCGGCAATAATAAAGAGAATTGTTGCGCTCATAATCGTTGCCGATGAGAAAATGTGATATAAATCTTTCATTGAAATTTCTCGGTAAATAAATACCCCGACGATCAATCCGTAAACGACCGCAACGAGCGCTGCTTCTGTTGCCGTAAATATACCGCTATAAATGCCGCCTAAAATAATGACAGGCATTAATAGAGCTAAAATCGAATCTTTGAAGGCAATGAAAAACTCTTTGAAATTATATTTTTCACCACCACCATATCCTTGCATTATGGAAATAATATAAACAAGAATCAATAGTGCAACTGTTACAAAAATACCCGGGATAATACCGGCCAAAAACAGGTCGCTAATCGAAACACCTGCTGTTACGCCAAACAATACGAGTGGTACACTTGGAGGAATAATAACACCAATTGTTCCCCCGGCAGCTTGAATGGCTGTGGAAAAGTTTTTATCATAGCCTTTTTTCACCATAGCCGGTATCATAATCGCTCCGACAGCTGCCGTTGTTGCAGCCGCACTCCCGGATAATGCCGCAAAAAAGGCACAGGCAACAATGGAAACGAGTGCCAAGCCTCCGCGAACCCGACCGAGCATTACTTCTGCCAGGTGAATCAAACGACGGGAAATTCCACCTGACTCCATCAGCTTACCGGCTAATAGGAAAAATGGTACCGCAAGTAATGGAAATGAATCAATAGAATTAAACATACGCTGGAAAATTGCCACAATGGGCATTTCGCTTTGCGTCACAAAAAATAGTGTTGCCGCCATTGCAAGCGCAATTGCAATCGGTACATTAATAAAAATTAATGCTAGTAAAACAACGAAAAGAATAATATCTGCCATTAGGATAATTCTCCTTTCAGTTGTTTAATCGTTACATGAAACAGATTCACAACGAGAATTACCCCACTGATCGGAATAACGGAATATACAATCCCCATCGGAACTTGCAATACAGCTGATGGCTGATCCATCACTCTCATCGACAGCTCATACCCTTTTATGACCATTAACACGAAAAACACTAAACATACTGCTGCAGCAAGCACAATCAAAACTTGTTTCAATATGCCTGCTGTGCGATCAACGAAAAGTTCCATTCCGATATGTGCGCGTTTGGCCAATGCATACGCAGCACCTAAAAAGGTCATCCAAATCATTGAGTACCGTGACAGTTCTTCGGTCCATGCAATGGAATAGTTGAAAAAGCGCAATGTAATTTGGCAAAATACAGATACGACAAGCACAACCATTAAAGCAATCAATACAATATGTACAACTTTATTAATCCCTTCTACTAATTTCATCATATTCTTTCTCCCATCCTACTGCTCACTTAAAATACGCTGCAATAATTGTTGATTTTCTGCACGATCGTATACTTTCATAATTTTTTCTCGGAATGCACCTGTATCAACTTCTTCAACAATTTCCATTCCGTTTTCCTCTAGTCGCTGAAGTGCCATTTTCTCCATCTCGACAACAAGTTGGCGTTCATAGACACCGATTTTTTCGCCTTCTTCCATGACAATTTGACGAAGATCCTCCGGCAAGCGGTTATATGCATTTTCACTCAACATAAATACTGCAGATGAATAGGCATGACTCGTTAAAGTCATATAATGCTGGTTGGCATCGTAAAGTTTGTAGCTGTCAATTACTAGAATAGGATTTTCCTGTCCATCCACTACTCCGGATTGAAGTGCTGTCAATGCTTCTGTCCAAGCCATTGGAGAAGGTGTTACACCTAGTTCATTAAAGGCAGAAATGAAAACTTTATTTTCCTGTACCCGTAGTGATAATCCTTCCAGATCTTCAGGTGTCGCAACCGGTTTTATGCTGTTTGTAACATGACGGAAACCATTTTCCCCCCAAGACAAACCGACGATTCCGATTTCACGTAATTGGGCAAATAAATCTTCACCAATTTCTCCTTCCAAAATATTAACGGCCGCTTCACGGTCATTAAATAAAAACGGTAAATCGAGTACAGCAAAATCTTTTACAAAGTTCATGATCGGACCTGATGTTGAAACGACAAGGTCTACTGAACCTAACATGGCTCCTTCAATCAACTCTCGCTCAGCACCGAGCTGGCTAAGCGGAAAAGTCTCGATAATTACGCGGCCATCTGTTCGTTCTTCCACCCGCTCTTTTAACTCTTGCATCGCCAATTCAAACGGATGATCTGCTGCCAGAGAATGCCCGGCATATAACACATACTGCTCTTTTTCATCTGAGGTGGAGCAAGCGGATAAAAACATGCTCCCTAACATCAGCCCAACGATATATATTATTTTTTTCATCTTTTAATCCCCTAATCAATAAAAATTTTGCCAGGATTCATAATGTTGTTTGGATCGAGTACCCGCTTAATCTCTTTCATCAAATTATAGGCAAGTCCGTGTTCCTGTTGTTGGTACTTGGCCTTGCCGACCCCTACACCATGTTCGCCGGTACAAGTTCCTCCTAATGAAAGCGCATATTCAACAACATGCTCATTCAATTCTCTTGCTCTTGCAATCTCTTCTTTACTGGCAATATCAACCATTAGTAAAATATGATAATTGCCATCTCCTACATGCCCGACAATCCCCGCGTCAATCTGCATACTTTCAATTTTATCGCGGGAATTCTGAATTGCATCAGGTAATGAATTTATCGGCACGACGACATCTGTAGACATAAGTCGTTTCCCCGGCGCGGAATGAATGTATGTATAGGCCAAGTTATGACGAAGCTCCCATAATTGGTTACGTGCACGTTCATCCTGTTCAAATGCTAGCTCGATACAGCCATTGTCATTCAATAATTCAGACGCAAAAACGATATCTGACTGCAAACCTGCCTCATTTCCATGGAACTCCAAAAATAATGTCGGCGTTTCGGCAAAGGTTGTACCGGAAGCGAAGTTTACTTGTTCAATACTGCGCTTATCGACAAGTTCAATGCGTGCCATTGGAATTCCGGCTTGTTTTAATGAAACGACAGCATCAACCGCTTGTTGGACCGTCACAAATGTAGCGCGGCCGGCAACAATTTTTTCAGGAATCCCGTAAACTCGTAATGTTAATTCAGTGATGACTCCGAGTGTTCCCTCAGAACCGACCATTAAACCATTCAAGTGATAGCCTGAAGAAGATTTCGCAGCCAATCCCCCAGTATGGATCACATCCCCATTTGCTAAAACAACTTCTAAATCACGGACCTGATCACGCATGATACCGTAACGTACAGAAGTAGTTCCACTCGCATTGGTCGCAGCCATCCCGCCTAATGTCGCATCGGCACCTGGATCAACAGAGAAGAATAAGCCGTATTTTTTTAATTCTTTATTAAGCTGGCTGCGTGTTACACCTGGTTGGACCTTTACAAGAAAATCATCCGGTCGTACTTCCAATACGGCATTCATAAGCGATAAATCTAGGGAGATTCCGCCTTGATAAGGAATTACATGTCCTTCTAAACTAGTACCTAGCCCAAATGGTACTACTGGAATTCGCTGTTCATTTGCGAGGGCAACAATTATACTGACTTCCTCAGCTGTTTTCGGAAATACGACAACATCCGGTAAATGCGGCTCATGATACGATTCGTCTTTTCCGTGTTGAGTACGTAGCACTTCATTCGTTGTTACTTGCTCATGTGATAATAGTTGCTGCAGTTTTTCAATGTAATTCAATTCAGTTCCTCCTAACTATTGTTGTTGGACCTTTGGAGATTTGGTCCAACCAACTCTTAATAATAAGAATATATTTATTTTTCTGAAAATACAAACTATTTATTTTTTGTACAATGTTTTCCATTAAAAAGAGCTGACATAAAGTTGTCAGCTCCGGATAAACTTATTTAATTCCTTTAATTTGAATATGAATCGTTTCGGGTTCAATGCCGAAATGCAATGAAAAATCGTCCGCAATTTCCTTCTGAAGATTATATAAAAAGTTTGGTACAACATAGGCAACTGGTGATTTTAAATAAAGTCCAATTGTCATTTGGGGTACGCCGTCTGTTTGAATATTGGCTATTTCGAATTTAGCCAGATTATCCTGCTTTTCAAGTACATGGTCCAACACATCGGTAAATACATTTCTAGAAATATAAACACTATTTTGATGAAAATCAGGCTGTACAATAGTCGTTTCTCCAAGCTTAACTTGTGAGGAAGAGAAAATTTCCTTCCCCCGTTGAATAAGGCGTTTGAAAAAATTCTGTTCTACTTGGCGGTACGGAACAGGCATAACATGTTTGCCCTGAATTTCCCGTACATATTTGGCAATGCGAATTTCCTTTTCCGTTCGAATATTATGGACATAATGAAATTCATCGATTTCCCCAAGCTGTAACCGAGCTGCAATTCTTTTCGTCATTTTGTCGGATGTGCCGATCAGTAGAATGGACTTCACCTCATGGGAGCTAATCGCCTCCGATATTTCCGCTTTATGTATGTCATCATCCAAAATGGCGCGGCGCACTGCTTTTAACGTATTCTTCTCAAATTTAGCGGATGTCCCAGCGGCTTTTTCACCGTTTATGATTAATATACCGTCATCAATGATGGCCTCAATTCCGTTGTCATGTGCGAATTGTAAAGCACTCGTACTCTTCCCTGTCCCACTTGGCCCGCTTAATGAATAGATTTTCATTCTACACCTCTTAATTATTTATTTTCCAGTACCTATATTGCTATTCCACTACGGTTTCGTGCTTTATGTAGTGAATTAATTCTCTTTTCTGATTTCATCCCCATTATACGTGATGTGTGTGATAAAATGGTGCTTACAATTGAAAGTTTTAAGGAGTGTTAAAGATTGAATATCCAACCGTCTAAAAAAATGTCATTATTTGTGCCGGCTATATTTGGTGACTTAAAAAAACATGCTAAATTGCAAGAGCAAAAAGGAATGGAACTCATTGATTTAAGCCTTGGTAGCCCTGATATTGCTCCGGCAGAGAATTTACGCCAAAAAATGTCCGAGCTTACGGCACTCTCGTCTTCTTACGGCTATACTTTAACGGGTATTCAAACATTCAATGAAGCGGTATGTCGCTATTATAAACGAGTAAACAATGTTGAGTTAGATCCGGAATCTGAAGTTGTCCAAACAATTGGCTCCCAGGAAGGTTTAGTCCATTTGCCAGTAGCATTCTGCGATCCTGGAGATATTGTACTTACTACAAACCCGGCATATGTCGCATATGATGCAGGAATTCATTTGGCAGGTGCAACACCTTACTATATGCCCCTTACAAAGGAAAATCAGTATTTGCCGGATTTAACAGCCATTCCAGAAGAGATTCGCCAAAAAGCAAAATTACTAATTTTAAACTTACCGGGTAACCCGGTACCAGCCATGCCATCGATAGCATATTTTGAAGAAGTCGTGGCATTCGCGAAAAAGTATAATATTATCGTTCTGCATGATGCGGCCTATTCCGAATTTTACTTTAAGGGAGATGCCCCAATCAGCTTCCTTGCAACACCAGGTGCGAAAGAAGTCGGTCTGGAAATAAACTCCTTATCAAAAAGCTTCAGTCTTGCTGGTACTAGAATTGCTTACATAGTTGGAAATGCAGAATTAGTCGGGATTATGAAACAGCTGAAATCGAACTTGGATTTTGGTATTTTCGAACCGATACAGCAAGTAGCTGCTTTAGCGTTGGACAATGCCGAGCAGGTTACAAATGTTCTAAGAGAAACCTTCTCTATCCGTCATAAAACACTTATGGAAGGCTTAACATCGATCGGCTGGGAAGTTGCACCGAGTGATGGCGGGATGTTTGTATGGGCAAAATATCCGTATGATATTAAATGCATCGACTTTGCTTATAAAGCAATCGAACAAACAGGTGTCGTTATGGTGCCGGGTACGGTATTTGGCACAGCCGGCGAAGGTTATATGCGTCTCGCATTAGTGCAGCCTGTCGAACAATTACAAGAAGCTGTTAAAAGACTTTCTACAATAAAACTATAAACAAAAAGGCGTTGCTGTATATAAGTATCAGCATCGCCTTTTCTTTTATTCAATGGTGCTATACGTAATAACACCTTTTTCTTCGATTTCCACACCATCTAAAAACACAACGGTCGTTTGCAAGATGAGCTGTTCATCTTTTCCGCATACCCAGCGCTCGTCTGGAATAATTTCGAATGGAATAATTTCGCCATCTTTTGATCGAATCCCGCCAACTAGCTGAAACGAGTGTTTCCCGACAATCGATAATTCGCCGTCCATTTCTTCACAAAGAACTTTTAATGAAATGTAATCAATTTTATCCTCTTCGTCTTCTGTAAGTGTTGTCACATAAACGGAACCGTTTAATATGTCACCTTCTACAAGCTCCGTCTTTTCAATGACGGTTTCAACCTTCACGCCATTCTCTTCTAGTGATGTTAGCCATTTGCTTAACATGTATACTCCTCCATTTAAATATGTAATTGGTAAAAGATTTTAAAAAGGGAGCATGTTAAAAGTTTTCGCTTTTAACATACCCCATCTTTACAATTTCCTGTTTAATCTTATTTCAATTCTTCATACAGGTTCGTCTCGTCTGACTGGAAACGATTGTAGCGTTCCTTAAAGAGTCGATACGTATGGGAAATGAGAACTTTTATTAAAGCATAACCAGGAATACCTAGCACGACACCTGGAACTCCAAATATAGCTCCAGCTGTTAATAATACAAAAATAATCGTAATAGGATGGATACTTAATGATTTACCCATAATTTGAGGGGAAATAAACTTTCCTTCGATTAATTGTACAATTGTCCATACAATAGCTAACTTTACTAACAGCCATGGTGAATTTACAATCGCAATAATGGCTGCAGGTGTAGCTGCGATGGCCGGTCCCAAATATGGAACAACACTTGTGATCATCGCGAGGAAGCCAAGTAATAGAGCGTACGGCATTCCGATAATTAAAAAGCCGATTGTCATCATGACACCAATACAAAACGATACTAAAATCTGGCCTTGTATGTAGGAGCTAATTTGCTTGTCCATATCATGCAATACATTTCCGATTCGCTCACGCATACGTGGCGGAAATAGGAGTAATATGAAGCGCGGCATTTTCTCGCCTTCATATAATAAATAAAATGTAATAAACGGCACTATTACGAGCGATAAAATGATACCAGTAACTGTTGATAGGAAACCTGTTATCCCAGTAGCCACACCAGTGGCTAAACTGCCTAAAGTTACTTTTACCGTTGTGATAAAACTATCCGTAAAGTCCGTTAAAATCTGATTGTAGTCAAAGTTGATCTTTTCAAAATACTCGCTGAAATGAGAGTTATTTAAAAAGGCTAATAGATCATTGGCAAGCGCCATTAAAACAACAGGAAATTCTTGCACTAAGTTTGTAAACTGATCACGTAAAAACGGGAAAACAAGTAAAACAAGTAAAGTGATCAGTGCTACGACTACAATATACAAAATTAGAATCGCTAATGCCCGCGGCACTTTCCATCTCACTAAAAGCTTCAATGGCGGGCGTAATAAGTAAAACAAGATGACCCCTAGTACACCGGGCAGTATGATGACTTCAAATAATACATGTAACGGTTCGAATATAAAGGAAATTTTATCGTACACGAATACCGTACAGCCAACTAATAAGATGATCACTAATAAGAATAATAAATTTTTACCACCTAAGAATCGAATAAATTTAGAAGAGAAAAATTTAGACGTTTCCTGGGGTAATGAATTCACTTTATTCATTTCATTTTTTCTCTCCAATAGACCACCTCAATGTTTCAACAATATTTAATTTATACTTTATTTTAGCATGAATAACCAATGTACATATAATGCTTACTCGTTTAAATTTAAAAAATCATGTAAAATTTGCGAATTTTTCGCAACATCGATTTCCAGTACTTCCCCGGCGTGTCGGTAATTGTTAATTTTGTAAGTACCCTCTGCTGGAATCGTCATTTTTTCAACGTTGATTTCCCCGCCTGATACGGCTTTTAATGCAGTTGTCAGCTGGTCTTTGCTAGTTAAATCTGTCGTAATGTAACCTTGAGTAGCACCGATGAATTTAGGTATATTCGCTACATTTTTTGCAGAAAATAGCTGATCCTTTAAAGCTTCAATTACTTTTTGCTGACGGGCTACACGTCCAAAATCACCTTCAGCATCACTACGGAAACGGGCATAGCCGAGCAATTCTTTACCGTTAAGATTCTGAATACCTTTTTTAAGTTCAACATAGATTAATCCGCCCATGTCTTTTTCAACATCCATTTCAATACCGTTTGGAGCTAAAATATCAATTAATGTTTCAAAGCTTTTAAAATCAATCATGGCATAATGGTGGATTGGTATATCGAACATATTATTTAACGTTTCCTGAAGTAACGGTACCCCACCTAAATAGTAGGCAGTATTCAGTTTATATGATTGATAACCAGGTATGTCAGCATAAATATCACGCATAAAAGAGACGAGCTTCATATCATTCGTTTTTCTGTTCCAAGAAAGAAGCATCATCGTATCGGAACGCGATTTTTCTTCACCTCGAGTATCAACACCTAATATTAAATAATTTTCTATAGTCGGATGATTATCATCTGGTTCAAAACCTTTTACTTCAATTTTTTTATCGCTTGCCAAATCCTTCCCCTTATTATATTGGACATAGCTATATCCAATTACACTTAAAAGTAAAAGAAATACAATTACGAATAGTACCCGGCCTTTACGCATTTTTTTCTTTCGATAGCGGGTTTGTCGCGTCTGTTCTTCCATTCCTACAACTTCCTTTCTATTTCTGTGAAGTTTAGACGATTTACATTAAATTTAGTTTCAAATTACTTATAGTATACCATTTTATGCACATTTTCTTCCTAACTAATGAAATGTCCGCATATCTTTTTTCTTTATTTTTATTACGCAACAGAATATTATATGCTATTAAAAGATTAATAAATTGAATGTCATTCTTATCCATGTTAGAATACAGCATATTTAACAGCTTTATTGAAGTAAAGTACAGGTTGAATATGTTTACTGGTTTATGAGGAGTGATTCAAAATGGAAAAGGCAACATTTGCAGGTGGTTGTTTTTGGTGTATGGTCAAACCTTTTGATCAATGGGAAGGCATCGGAAAAGTAACGAGCGGTTATATGGGTGGTCATGTGGAAAACCCTACATATGAAGATGTAAAGCGTGGAGAATCTGGACATGTGGAAGTTGTCGAGATTGAATTTAACCCTGAGATTTTCAGCTATGAAAAACTCTTGGATATATACTGGATGCAAATCGATCCGACAGATGCTGGCGGACAGTTCCACGATCGCGGCGAGTCTTACAAAACAGTGATTTTTACGCATAGCGCTGAACAGTATGCGGCTGCATTGCAGTCCAAGAAAAATCTGGCGGAAAGTGGACGTTTTAAAAAGCCGATTGTTACTGAAATTAAACAGGCGGAAACTTTTTGGCCAGCAGAAGACTACCACCAGGATTATTACAAAAAAGAAGAATCTCATTATCAAGAAGACCGTGCAAAATCCGGGCGCGATGAGTTTATTGATGCTCACTGGAAAGAAAGCTAATATTTCTGCATATTAAGAGACGTACCATTCGATATTTCGAGCGGTACGTTCTTTTTTGTATTGTGCTATTGAAGTTAAATGAATATTTCATTGAAAGCTTTGTAAATAAATTTTTTGTAAATCGTCTCGGGAAAGTCCTCTACGCCATTTTTCGCGAAAATGATATCACGTTTTGCGGCAACTTCATCCTTTTCATAGTAAGAAGCTAATGCCCGTATAGCAAAGAATTGATAATATTTAGCTAAATCAATGGGATGGTGTAAGTAGTCAGGAATGGTTAAAGCAGTACCGATTTGGAGTGCTTTCGAGTAGTTTTCTAATTTAAATTCCGCATACATCTCTTCACCGATGAAGATAGGATTTTTAAATAAAAATAAGTAATCCTGGAGTTTTGTTTTATAATGGCCAATTTCCGGAACGATTTGTGCGTATTTCTTTTCAACGATGTTCATATAATGCAGCTTGCTGTATAAATAACGTACAGATATCGTTGGATCGTCAGCAAACTCCGATAAAAGCATTAATTTATCTATGTACTCTTTGCTCTTGTTAATATCCTCATTCGCAATCGATTGAATAAACAACAAATGATAAAAGCGATCCATACGATAAAATATTTGCTTCTTTTTGGCCATGTTTAATGCCTTTTTTAAATAGTGTTGCGACATTCTAATATTATCAACTGCTGAATAGGAAATCGTTAAATTATAGTACAAATCAAGAATTACCATTGGGTCCATCATCAGTTCATATGGTTCGATACGTTTTTCTCCTTGCTTTAAAATAGCTAATGTTTCATTGTAATTACGCTGTTCGATCGCAGCCTGGCATAAATAAAAATAGCAACGAAGCATTCGGCTATATGCATGGATTTCTTCGTACTGATCAATAAACTTCCAATATTCGTCGAGTGATTTGGCTTTGTTAATCGTACGATTCATTAAAAAATAAACTTCTCTTATACGAATTTGTTCATAGTTTGTGCCTTGAATTTCCGATAAATAAGGTTCAATTTTTTCGATTATTTTAATCGTAAGTGATTGGAGCTCTTCATGGTCGCGTATGAGTTCTCTACGCTCTACATCTTCTTCGATTGTAGTATACAAGTTTCTGAGCATTGAGAGTGTGCCGTCATCCAGCAGATAATCGACATCGACATTTAATCTTTTCGCAATAAAACGAAGACTTTCCATTGAAGGCTGTGCTTTACCGTTCTCAATTAAACTTAGCATACCTTTCGTTAAACGTTCCCCTACTAACTCGGTTTGAGTTAATCTTTTCTGTTTCCTCAGCTTTTTGATGCGTTCTCCTAGTATATTCAATATTTCACCTACACTTCTTAACTGAATATTCTTATTAAACTATGAATACAGAATTTTTACAATATATTAACTTAAAGTTTAATGACTTAAACTATAAAATAGTTAAAAAAGAATGTACTGCACTTGGCAATACATTCCTTTAGTATAGTAAGATAGCAAATTTAATGAGTAAATTGAATTTAATCACTAAAAATATTTTATTAAAACAAAGTGGATATTTTTATAAAAAGTTTAATTTTGAGTAATTATCCATTCTGTAATTATTTAACATTATATTATGAATTTGCAATAATCGCCTCAATAAAAGTTTTACCGTATTTCTCTAATTTGCTCTCCCCTACACCACTGACCTCTAAAAATTGTGTACTGTTTTTAGGTTTACGGATACACATATCTTTTAATGATTTATCCGAGAAAACAACAAAAGGCGGAACTTTCTCCCGATCTGCAATTTCTTTCCGTATTTTACGAAGAATTTCGAATAGAGGATCGTTTGGCTCTACTGTTGATTCAATAATGCGTGCCTCTTTACGCAATACTTTTTTTTGACCAAGAAGTACTTCTTTACCTTCATCAGAAATGGATAATGTCGGGAACTGTCCATTATTTACGACTATCAGCTTTTCTGAAATTAAAAACTCGATAAAACTGGAAATCTCTTTCGCATTCATAGCACGTAAAATGCCATAAGTGGGCAACTTTTGGAAATTGAATTCAAGCACTTTCTTACTGCGAGAGCCAGCCAATACTGAAGCGGTTAATTGTTTACCGAATTTTTGCCCCATTCTTACGATACAGGACAATACTTTCTGTGCATCAGTTGTTACGTCCAGCTGCGGACGATTATCTGTGCAATTTGCACATCTGCCGCAATTTTGACCTGCCTCGTCTCCAAAATATTCAATAATATAGCTTTGTAAACAGCGCTCTGTATGACAGTAATCAATCATCGCATGCAGCTTTTGAAGTTCAAAAGGAATTCGAGAGCGATCTTGTGCCTGATCGATTAAGAAACGCTGCGTTTGTTCGTCGGAAGAGCTGTAAAGCAATATACACTCACTATCAAGTCCATCACGACCGGCACGGCCGGCCTCCTGATAATAGCTCTCCATATTACGAGGCATATTGTAATGAAGCACATAGCGTACATTTGTTTTATTGATTCCCATTCCAAAAGCATTTGTTGCGACCATTATTTGAACTTCATCATTTAAAAAGCGATTTTGCTCATATGTACGGTCTTCTTCAAACATACCACCATGATATTTTGCTACTGCAAAACCGGCTCTGTTCAGCATTTCATAGACGGCTTCCACTGATTTTCGAGTTGCTGCGTAAATAATCCCTGCTTCATTTTCATTTGCCTTCACATATTTTTTTATATAGGCTTCTTTGTTCTCTCCAAGTAAAACCGAAAATGATAAATTTTCACGTGCAAAGCCAGTAATGAATGTATTTTTCTTTTCGATTGAAAGAAGCTGTTGAATGTCTGCACTTACCTCTTCAGTAGCAGTTGCCGTCAATGCAATAACGGTCGGTTTCTTTTTCCATAAATGCAGCAGTTGCTGGATTGACCGGTAACTTGGACGAAAATCATGCCCCCACTGTGATATACAATGCGCTTCATCTATTGCCAATATTGGCACATTTATTCGAGAAAGTTCCATACAAAAGCGTTCATTTTCGAGTCGTTCCGGTGCGATGTAAAGCAATTTGATTTTACCGCTTTGTACACCATACATTACATCTTGCACTTCTTCATAACTTAGCGAACTATTAATATAAGCCGCTGGAATTCCACTGGATACAAGCATATCTACCTGGTCTTTCATAAGAGAGATCAATGGTGAAATTACGAGTGTTGTTCCTTCCATACACAATGCGGGTATCTGATAGCATAGGGATTTCCCGCCACCAGTCGGCATAATAACAAGCGTATCTTTGTTATCCAATACGTTATCGATAATTTGGGTTTGACCAGGACGGAAAGAGTCATAGCCAAAATTTGTTTTTAAATGTTGTAATGCTAGTGAAATCATAATCCCTCCTCAATAACTTCAATTTCTTTATTATACATGCAAATAAAAGTTCGTAAAAGTAACTTTAGTTTACATAATAAAATTATAGAACTATTTTTAAAAATGATGAACTATATGGATATATTTGTGTCCCCTATTTTCATTATTTTCGACATTTGCAAATAGATCCCTTTCTACAGGGGCAAACAATTTATTTGCTTTATTTCAGGACCTCCTTTATTTCTTATTGGCTTTTTTATCTATTTAAAATTTCAATATGTAGTGTCGGATAATATGTATAAATAAGAAAAGGATTGCCTATTTTGCAATTCTCATTTTCCGAATGTGGCGGTAATGTAATTTTCACTTTTTGTGTTAGTACATCCGGTTAACACAAGATGATGTTCCTTTACATCAATGAAACTGCATGTGAATTGCGCCGAACCATTTTCTACAGCAATCCCCTTGTCTTCATGTTTTAAATTCCATTGAATTTCGCCAACAGTTAATTGAATGGCCGGCAGTTGCTCTATTAAAAATAATTGTAATGCAGGAACTGCTTCAATTCTCTGATCATTGGTTAAGTTGAACTTTTGGTATCTTTTCTTCCTGACGTCGTCTGTCAGAAAATTTGCTCCGATTACTTTAAACTGCTCCTGATCGTTAACAAATGTGAGGCGTACTTCTTCTTTTTGTTCGTCCACCCCATCCACAAAATAACAGACACCTTCTTTACGCGCATCCTTTATTTGATAACCTCTAATAGGTTCTTTTATATACCTCAGCGCTTGTACTACATCATCTTAAGCAGTATACCCTTTTAATAAAGTTTGGTCTTTCTTTTCTATGGCTTCATTTAGTTGGTTAATAAAATGCAGACCAGCCCTCTTAAGTTCATCACTATTGTACGTAAATATATTTTTCTCATAGTAGTTCGTAAAGTTATCGATTTGTTCTTGTTTCCGCAGCAACTCAGTATTTTTTTCAGCCGCTGTTGTCAATTCATTTTCTGTTCCAATGCTTCACTTAACAAATGATCAATTTGTTCTTTGGTCGCAGCAATTTCCCCATTTTCTGGTCTTTCTTCAATTGAATAATCCTTGCCGTTACGGAAATGGATTATTGCGATATTATTCGCAACATCGATCGCCTCTGTTTCCCCGAGCGTAATATTTTCATCATAAACAAGTGAATATGGATGACTTGCAACATGCTGTGCATTTACTACAAGCCATTTATCCCGCTTACTTTGATGGATGATATAACCGTTAGTTGTCGTAGTATGGATTGCAACCTCCCCATTCAAAACAATCGGCTTTTTCTCCTCTACACTTGGCAATGTTTGAGCAACCCATTCTGCGTCACCGGGTTTGTCGGAACATCCCGACAAAAAGAGAACAAATATAAGGGTAAACAATTTTCTCATGCATTTTTCCTTATCCATAATTGTATTATGTAAACTAAAACGACTCATCAAAAAGAAGTGACTGAACAGATTCAGGCACTTCTCCATTATACTGATTTCTTTTTAATTAGCATTCCGATGATCGAAAGTGACATAAAACCGAATAATATGACGATAATCCACTTCGTAAACATAATGAGTACCGGTCATATCATACACAATTTCAAAGATCAGCGGGACAATCGCAAGATTCTATAATAAAGAATACGACCGAACTTTTTCCATGGATTCAACTTTTCATCTGTTTGAGCACTCCTGATGGATGTACCCATCGAATCATTTACTGTAGTGAACCGCTGATTATGGGGATAATAGCCAATACACCCCAAATTCCTAAACGATTAAAGTTGTTACCGACCAGATAACCGTAAATTCCTATGCTTCATATTCGTTCCACGTTTCTCTTTTAATAACTCGATAGTAAAACGTACTAAAAATTTGTGACAACTAAATGATTCGGCTTTATAAGAATCGTTTATTTCCGATGCGCTGATATTTAATTTAGTATTAAGTCATGCTATAATAGAAACATTGTGTGCAAAAGAGAATTCTCTTTTTTAAGCAATCGAAAATACAAAGAAACAATTCAAGGAGGTACTTGCATGATTCAAGTATCAGGTGTAGGTCTACGTTATGGTGACCGTAAATTATTTGACGATGTAAATATTAAATTCACTCCAGGTAACTGTTATGGTCTAATCGGAGCAAACGGTGCTGGTAAATCAACATTCTTAAAAATCTTATCTGGTGATATCGAGGCACAAGAAGGCCACGTATCAATGGGTAAAGATGAGCGTCTTTCAGTATTAAAGCAAAACCACTTCGAATACGATGAATTCAACGTATTAGATACAGTTGTAATGGGTAACAAACGTCTTTGGGAAGTAAAAGCTGAAAAAGATGCAATCTACATGAAACCGGAAATGACAGACGAAGATGGTATGCGTGCGGCTGAACTTGAAGGCGAATTTGCTGACATGAACGGTTGGGAAGCTGAATCTGATGCTGCCACACTTTTAAACGGTCTAGGTATCGGCGATGACTTGCACTACATGATGATGGCTGACTTAGAAGGTTCGGACAAAGTAAAAGTATTACTAGCGCAGGCTTTATTCGGTAAGCCGGACGTATTACTACTGGATGAGCCTACCAACCACTTGGACTTAAAAGCGATTAAATGGCTGGAAGAGTTTTTAATTAACTTTGAAAACACAGTAATCGTTGTATCCCATGACCGTCACTTCTTAAATAAAGTATGTACACATATCGCTGACTTAGACTTTGGAAAAATTCAGCTTTATGTTGGTAACTACGATTTCTGGTATGAGTCAAGTCAATTAGCGCAAAAAATGATGGCAGACCAAAACAAGAAAAAAGAAGAGAAAATTAAAGAACTAAAAGAATTCGTTGCACGTTTCTCTGCAAACGCATCGAAATCTTCTCAAGCAACGTCTCGTAAAAAAATGCTTGATAAGATTGAGCTGGATGATATCCGTCCTTCAAGCCGTAAGTACCCGTTCATCAACTTCCAAACTGGTCGTGAAATCGGGAATGACGTATTAACAGTTGATGGCTTAACAGCTTCACAAGATGGCGAAACATTATTTAAAGACATCCGTTTCTCAATGAACAAAGAAGATAAAATCATCCTTTTAGGTTCACCAAATGCAAAATCTGCATTTATGGATATTTTAATGGGTCGTAAACAGGCAGATGCCGGTACGTATAAATGGGGTGTTACAACATCTCAAAGCTACTTTGAAATGGATCATGACCAATACTTTGGCGGTAACGAAAAGTCATTAGTTGAATGGTTACGCCCTTATTCTCCGGAAGATGAAACTGAATCTTTCTTACGCGGTTTCTTAGGCCGTATGCTATTCTCTGGTGAAGAAGTGAAGAAATCTCCTGCTGTACTTTCAGGTGGAGAGAAAGTTCGTTGTATGCTTTCAAAAATGATGCTTTCAAACTCGAACGTATTATTATTGGATGAACCAACGAACCACTTAGACTTAGAATCAATTCAAGCACTGAATGAAGGTTTAATCCGCTTCAAAGGTGCAATGATCTTTACATCACATGACCACCAATTCATTCAAACTATTGCAAACCGTGTAATCGAAATCCGTGAAGACGGTTCTATTTTAGATAAACCATTAACATACGATGAGTATCTAGAGTGGAAAGATGCACAAGGCTTAAACTAATAATCGAAAAAAGAAGGATGCAGCTATCTGCACTCCTTCTTTTTTTTGTAACTTATTCCGTAATTGTATTTTTATAAATATCGAGAATTTCAAGTAATTGCTTTTTCTTTGTTTCATCGCTCTTTAACTGTTCAAGTTTGTCTATATATTGTGCGATTGAATACCGGGATAGGACCGGTAAATCATACGTTTGGACAAGCAGATCAAATAATGTTTGCTGTTCATCAGATAAATAGATCGGAAGAGTGTAACTATAAGTGAAAACATATTGTCCTTTTTTATTTATACCTAATTGTGGCGCATATTCCGGTAAGGAAAATGATAAATCAGGCTGCGGCTCGAGTGGTTCCACAATTTCCTCATCATCCATCGAGTATTTGCATTATATACTTTTTATATTGGGATCTCATGTTTTAACAAAAAAAGCTACGTACAATGATACGCAGCTTCGGAATTTGTACTATTATAGTTTGATTACATTAGATGCTTGTGGTCCGCGGTTGCCATCTACAACCTCGAATTCCACTTGTTGCCCTTCTTCCAATGTTTTGAAACCTTCACCTTGAATGGCAGAAAAGTGAACGAATACATCGTTTTCCCCTTCCACTTCGATGAAGCCAAAACCTTTTTCTGAGTTAAACCATTTTACTGTACCTTGTTTCATCAATAAATACCTCCAAAAATAAAAGTTAACAATTAAAAAACCAAATAAAAAAACACATATTACAAGAGTACCGATCCACTAACTCGATTACTGTTTGTAATATGTGAAGCCATTGTATTCGGTCAATCTTTCAATTGTTAAATATAGTATATATATCATAAGTATGACTGTCAATTACCATTTGGAAAATTAAGCAAATTTTCAATCAAATGGAGTTATTATTGTGTAATCGCTTCTGGCGTTAATATAATAATGCCATGATAAATTTGGGCATCATCATCACAGGCTTCACAAAATTCACATTCATCCTCTGACCAAAATGCATAAAATCGTTCATTTTTATGTGCTTCAAACTCATATTTGTTTCGAAATTGAGCAAGCAAATGATTCAATGCCATTTGGAATTGATGCTCTGTATCATATAGCTCCGTTGATACGATATACTCTTCCCAACCGTCAAATTGCCACCAAGGCTCGTAATCTGCCTTCATATAAATAATTTTATACATATACATTATCCTTTCTTTCTCTATATTTTAAACACTTTTGTCCGCGATGTCTAATAATGCTAATTATAATTAGGGGAAGAATGGAAATCATAATAATTGTTCGTCTTTCCGAATCTTTTTACTTTTTAATAGAGCCAAAACTTGTTACGATTAAGAAAAGACAGCATTTCAATTTTTTTAGAAATGTGGGGTATTAAATAACTAATTCTGCTGATTTTTGTGCAATAAAGTAACTAATATTGAAACTTTTTTACGTTTCATACGTATCAATAGTATCGAGTAAAGGAGGTATGACAATGCTTGGTCCTATAAATTTTCTAACACGACATCTAATTAATGTATTAGTTTTTTCGACAGCGGTCACACTTACGTTTGTTAATTTTACCGGCATAACAACGATGCTGGCATTACCTCTTGGAGCAGCAGCATATTTCATCAGTAATAAAGTAACTTACACCATTCAGAAAACGGCACAAAGCAAAAAAGTCGGGCTTTCAAAATCTGAATACAACTTAATCGAAGCACAATTAAAACAGGCCCGTTCACATATTCAGGCATTAAATCAGCAGTATGTCAGAGTGCGTTCTGTACGTTCTTTTAAGCAAATAAATGAAATGTCAAAACTAGCAAAACGCATTATCAATATTGTGCAGACAAACCCGCACAAGTTTTATGCAGTGGAAGATTTCTTCTATGCACACTTGCCGTCAGCCGTACAGCTTTCTGATAAATACACGTTACTGACAAAAGAACAAGTACCTGGTACGGAAGTGCATTTAGCGTTGGAAGATACACGTAGAACTTTAAAAGAGCTACAGATAACGATGGAATCTGATTTGAAAAGTGCTTTATCTTCGGATATCGAAAACTTGAAAATCGAACTCGACTTTGCAAAATTGTCGAATGAAAAGCGTAAAGATCGATTAAAAATCGGCGGTGAGTAACAAATGAATATGACAAATAATCCATTTGATGCCTTTACAGCGAGTGAAAATGTTGACTTGCAAGTAAGTAAAGAACAATTTGCGGTGAATGTTGCAAACAATGCAGCCTCACCGCTTTTCGCATCATTATCAAATGATATGAAACAGCGGGCACTGCAATTAGCCCAAAATTTAGAGCCAAAAAATTACGAAACGGTTTTGGCATTTGGTTTACCCGCACAAGAAGCACTAAAAAAATTCACGACCCAGATGCTGCAGTATATTCAACGCAAAGATGTACGGAAAGTCGGTGAAGTATTATCCGATTTAATGCAGCATTTGGAGATGATTGACCCGGATGCATTAATTGAACAGGATAAAGGTTTTTTTGCAAAACTTTTCAGCCGATCCACACAGTCTATTCAAGAAATCATGACCCACTACAATAAGTTAAGTAAACGCATCGATCGCTTAAGCATTCAACTGGAATATAATCAAAATGCTTTATTAAACGATTATCAGTTTTTAAATAAACTGTATGCGATCAATGAGGATTATTTCCAGGAAATCAATGTTTATATTGCAACACTGGAAATAAAAAAACAGCATATGCGAGATGTTGTCTTACCTGCAGTGCAAAAAGAAATTGTAGATGGACAAAATCCGTTTAAACAGCATGAATTGAAAGATATTGAAATGCAAATCGAGTGGATTGACCGCCGTATGTATGACCTGGAACTTTCGCGTGAAGTCGCGATACAATACGCACCGCAAATCCGGATGATTCAGCAAACAAATCAAATGTTAATCGAAAAAATTCAAAGTTCGATTATGACGACCATCCCCTTATGGCAGTCTCAAATCGCGATGCTATTAAATATGAACAATCAGCGTCGTGCGATACGGTCTCAGGAGCGTCTTATGGATGCATCTGAACAGTTGATGCGTAAAAATGGCAAAATGCTTGAAGTATCCAAAAAAGCAGTGAATCGACCAGCATTATCCCATAGTGATATTGACCGGTTTAAACAAACCCAAATGCAGTTGCTTCACGATATTGAAGATACATTACGCGTGCACGTACAGACAGACGAAAAGCGCCATGAAATCGAACATACGATATTAGAACAAAAATAAAAAGGTGTGTGAAAAGCCATTATGACTTTTCGCACACCTTTTCTTTTTAAGCGAAGTATTCTTTATAGAATCCGCCAACTTCACCTGTGTTGTCGATTACAAAGATGAATTCTTCTGTTTCATTTTTCACTTCATATTCTTTGCCTACTGTTAATACGTTTGATACCAAATATTTCGATGCATCCGTATGTACACATTTTACTGTGCGAATTGTCGGCGCATCTTTCCAATTTAAATGTAGCATGTTGTTCCCTCACTTTTAACTATTATCGATACTCTCCTATTTTATATGATTTTTCTGTCAGTGGAAAGCGCGTTGTAGTAAAAATCCACTTTTCTTGCTTCTTTAATTACTTAGAATCCCAACACATTAAATTAATTTTAATTTATCGCTGTTTCTGATATTTGATAGAACAACTATTCCATGTTAAACTCACAAACAGAGGTGGAATTTATGGCATTTGGTAGTATTCCAATGTGGTTTTTCGCAATTGTAATTGCCTTTGCAATTGTATTTATTTTAATAAGCGAATGGAACTCACGAAAATAAGCTCGCATTTAACTGCGAGCTTTTTGCTATTACCGTAATGTTCTTTTCAGGAACTCTTTAGTCCGGTCATGTTTTGGATTAACAAGCAAATGTTCCGGAGGGCCTTCTTCAACAATAACCCCTTTGTCCATGAATACAATCCGGTCCGATACTTCCTTGGCAAACTCCATTTCATGAGTAACGATCAGCATCGTATTTCCTTGATTTGCTAGATGGCGCATTACCTTTAATACTTCCCCTACCATTTCAGGGTCAAGTGCTGATGTCGGTTCATCGAACAGCATTACATCAGGATCCATCGCTAGTGCACGTGCGATTGCCACACGTTGTTTTTGTCCACCGGATAAGTGTTTCGGTTTCGCATTTTTATAGGCGCTCATCCCGACAAGCTCCAAATATTTCATCGCATTACGTTCTGCTTCATCTTTTGAACGCTTTAACACTTTAATTTGACCAACAATACAGTTATTTAGTACATCCAAATTATTGAATAAATTGAACTGCTGGAATACCATACCTAAATGCGTACGGTACTTTTCAATTTGATGTCCGTCATTTAGGATATTTTCCCCATTGTAGATTATTTCCCCTGCTGTTGGTGTTTCCAGTAAATTAATACAGCGTAAAAGCGTTGATTTCCCTGAACCTGAAGAGCCGATCAACGTTACGACTTCCCCTTTGTTTACTTGGAAATTGACATCTTTCAATACTTCATGATCACCGAATTTTTTATTTAAATGGTTAATATCAATTACAACTGTCATCTTATTCACCATCCTTATCTAGCTTGTTGCCTGTAATGAGCTCCACTTTATACGAAGAAGGTCCGTCCATCTTTTTCTCGAACAATAGTAAGAAGCGAGTTACAGTAAATGTCATAATGAAGTATAATACTGTCGCGATAAAGAATGCTTCAATATATTTATAGTTACTGCCCGCTATTGAATTCGCAGTAAAGAACAGCTCCACTACCGAAATAACACTTAGGACAGATGAATCTTTAATATTCATAACGAACTGATTCCCTGTTGCAGGTAAAATATTGCGTGCTACTTGCGGCAGTACAATATGAATCATCGTTTGCAGGTGATTCATTCCAATCGCTTGTGCAGCCTCAAATTGGCCTTTATCAATCGATACGATACCACCACGCACATACTCGGCCATGTAGGCTCCTGTGTTTAAACTAATTACGATGGAGGCTGCTAAAAAGCGGTCAATATCGATTCCTAAATAGACAAGACCGTAAAATACGACCATCGCCTGGACCATCATTGGCGTGCCTCTGAAAATTTCCACATAAGCCGTTAAAATAAAATTAATGACTTTCAGAAGAGCTGATTTAACATTTTTTTTGCGTTGTGGAATTGTGTGCATAATTCCGATGAAAAATCCGATCAGTGTTCCACAAACTGTCCCGATAATTGCCAAGAGAAGTGCAGTCCAAGCTCCACGTACAAATAAATCCCAATTGTTCGTAAACAAGTTCCATGATGATTCTAAAAATGCCATCGCCTTGTCCTCCATTTCTTTTTGTTTCTACTATTTATGTATGAAACCATAATTTTAATAGAAAAAGGTTGTCTTCCGTTTGCCGGCAAGACAACCTCATTAAAACTGTCAATGCTACACCATTATTGTGCTGCTGGTTGATTTGCAATTGCGTCTTCCATTAATTTCTGACGCTCATCTTCCGAAATTTCAGCTAATACTTTGTTAATTTGTTCACGTAAATCTGAACCCTTTTTCAAACCTACTGCTACAGCTGTTGACGCTTCGTCTGCTTCGAAGTTTGGCTCAGGTACAATGTATTTAATATTATTCAGAGCCATTTCAGCAGAGATACCTTCTGGACGTTCTGAAACGTATCCATCAATTGCGCCTGACTGTAATTGCACTCGCATTGCACCAAAATCAGTTGCCGCTACTTGTTTTTGAACACCTTCGATTTGATCGATTACATCATAATGTGTTGTCGCTTGCTGACCTGTAATTTTTGCATCTGCAAAGTCGGATAATGAAGTTGCATTTGCATAAGGGCCGTCTTCTTTTACAACAATGACATAGTCACTTGTGTAATAGTTCTCTGTGAAATCAATTACTTCCTTACGTTCAGGCATTGGTGACATACCAGCAATTACTAGATCAATGGCACCTGATTGTAATGATGGAATTAAACCATCCCAGTCTGTTTTAACAATTTGTAATTCCATGTCCAGACCTTCTGCAATTTTTTTCGCAATTTCCACATCATAGCCTGCTGCATATTCCTTTGAACCTGCAATTTGAACTCCGCCATTGGCATCATCTTTTTGTGACCAGTTAAAAGGCGCATACGCCGCTTCCATACCGATTTTAATCACTTTTTTTTCTGAATCAGAACTGCTTGTAGTACCTTCATCGCTTGAACCGCAAGCTGCTAGCAATAGCATTGTCATGGCAGTCAGTAAAATTAATAGTCTCTTTTTCAAAGAAATCCTCTCCTTATTTGTTAAATTTCGGGCGTTATATATGCAAAAAACGACCTAAAAGAAGAACTTTAGGTCGTTTAAATTATAATTAGCCCGAATCCTCTACAGTTCCCATTTTGAGATAGCACAACTCAACCATCATGGATATAGATGATTGAGACAGTTCTGCAATTATTCACTGCAGACCCAGCATTGTAAAATTGAGCGTTTACAACACTTCGGCGATATTTCCTTCTCTTATATTTCAAAGCCAGCTCATGGCTCCATATAAAACTGTTAAGTATCGCGCCTCTACCTCACGAGAGTGTGAGGTTTTGATATGAAATTGATATGTTTATATTACATTATTGCGACATTTCCGTCAACACTCATTTTTCTGAAATCTAACTGAAAAAAAAAACTAATGCGCAATACGTAAAGTATCGCGCATTAGTAGAGTAAATACTATTAAGAATTTAACAATAAATCTTCTGGGTTTTCGATCATTTCTTTAACTGTTTTTAAGAAGCCAACAGAATCTTTTCCATCGATGATACGGTGGTCGTAAGATAATGCTACATACATCATTGGACGAATTTGAACTTCACCATTGACAGCTACTGGACGGTTTACGATTGAGTGCATACCTAAAATACCAGCCTGAGTACCGTTCATGATTGGTGTTGACATTAATGAACCGAATACACCACCGTTAGTGATTGTGAATGATCCGCCAGCCATGTCGTTTAAGCCCAATTTTTTGTCGCGTGCTTTACCAGCTAATTCTGCAATGTTTTTCTCGATTTCAGCAAAGTTTTTCGCATTTGCATCACGAACAACCGGTACTACTAAACCTTCTTCTGTTGATACAGCAATACCGATATCGAAGAAGTTGTTTAAGTGAATTTCGTCACCGTTAATTTGTGCATTTACATATGGATATTTCTTTAATGCTGCTACTACAGCTTTTGTAAAGAATGACATGAAGCCTAATTTAATATCGTTAGCTTTCACGAACTCATCTTGTTTACGTTTACGTAATGCCATAATGTTCGTCATATCAATTTCGTTGAAAGTAGTTAACATTGCAGTTGATTGTTTTACTTCTAATAAACGTTTTGCAATTGTTTGACGACGACGGCTCATTTTTTCTACTGTTACACGGTCTGTATCAGCTGCTGGTGTAAAGATCATTGGACCATTGCCTGCTGGAGCTTGAGCAGCTTGTGCTGCTGGAGCCGCTGGTGCTGTACCATGTGCTGCAACGTCTTGTACACGTACGCGACCTTGTGGGTCAACAGGTGAAATTGCTGCTAAGTCGATACCTTTTTCACGAGCTAATTTACGAGCTGCCGGTGAAGCGATCACACGCTCACCCGAAGTTTCTTCAGCTGCAACTGGTGCAGGTGCTGCTGCTTTAGGAGCTTCTTCTTTTGCTGGAGCCGGAGCTGCTGCTGGAGCTTCTTCTTTAGCGGCCGGTGCAGGTGCTGCGCCTTCGCCTGCTTCAACTACTGCGATTACTTGTCCTACTAATACAGTATCGCCTTCTTCTGCTAAAATTTGTTTTAAAACGCCTGCTTCTTCAGAGATGATTTCAGCATTAACTTTATCAGTTTCTAACTCAACGATAAATTCGCCTTTTTCTACGCGATCTCCAACTTTTTTCACCCACTGGGCAATTGTACCTTCAGTAATTGATTCTGCTAATTCAGGGACTTTAATTTCAGCCACGTTCATATCCTCCTTTAATTACGCTACACATTCATTGTATAGCAAGCCACTTCTATTTTAAATAGAAGCAGCTCTTTTTAAACAAATCATTTATTACTTTTCAAGTGCTTCGTTCACTAATTTAGCTTGCGCTGCTTTATGTGAATCGCCATCGCCTTCAGAAGTTGAGCTCATTGCAGGACGTCCTACATAGCGAACTTTTTTGCCTTCTGCGATATCATATAATGTTTCAAGAACATATGTCCATGAACCTTGGTTTTTCGGTTCTTCCTGTACCCAAACGATTTCTTTAACATTCGGGAAACGAGCGATAATTTCTTTCACTTGTTGTGCAGGGAATGGATAAATTTGTTCAACACGGATAATGTGTAAGTGATCAAGCCCTTCGCCGTCTTTCACGCGTTCTGCTAAATCGATCATTACTTTACCTGTACCAAGTACTACTTTTTCAACCGCTTCTGTGTTTTTGCCTAAACCTTCTTGCTCGATTACTTCCTGGAAGCGACCAGTTGCAAGTTGTTCAGCAGTAGCTGCAGCAAGTGGGTGACGTAAAAGTGATTTCGGAGAAACCACTACTAATGGACGTACACCTTCTGTACCTAATAATGCAGCTTGACGGCGTAATAAGTGGTAGTAGTTGCCTGCATTTGAACAGTTTGCTACGAACCAGTTATTTTCTGCAGATAATTGCAGGAATCGTTCCATACGGCTTGATGAGTGTTCCGGACCTTGACCTTCATAACCATGTGGTAAAAGAAGTACGAATCCAGATTTTTGACCCCATTTAGCGCGTGCACTTGAGATGAAGTTATCAAACATTACTTGCGCCATGTTTGCAAAGTCACCGAATTGTGCTTCCCATACTGTTAGTACATTTTGGTTTTCTAAATTATACCCGTATTCAAAACCTACTACACCTGCTTCTGTAAGAGGTGAGTTGTAAACAGTGAATGATGCTTTTGCACCTTCAATGTGATGTAATGGTGTGAATTCAGAACCATTATTTTTATCATGTAAAACTAAGTGACGTTGAGAGAACGTACCACGTTGTGCATCCTGGCCAGTGAAACGAACCGGTGTGCCATCTTGCGTGATTGTTGCATATGCTAATGTTTCAGCATGACCCCAGTCAATTTTACCATCTGCGAAAGCATCACGGCGTTTTGCTAAAATTTTACCTAACTTGTTTTGTGGTTCAAACCCATCTTCAAATACCAGTAGATCTTCATTAACTTTAGCCAGACGCTCAGCATCTACTTTAGTATCGATTTCAGGGAATTCGATTTTTAGTTCTTCCGGCATATTAGGCGTTAAATGCTCGTCTTTTTCAGCCATTTCTTTGACATGATCATACGCAGTTTGCATTTCCGCATAAATAGCAGTATCTAAAGCTTTTACTTCATCAGCAGATAAAATACCAGCTTCTGCTAATTCTGCACCATACAACGCACGAATCGGCTCATGTTTTGCAACTAATTTATATGTTTCAGGGTTTGTTACTGTCGGATCATCTGTTTCGTTATGACCGTAACGGCGGTAACCGATCAAGTCGATTACGATATCCTTTTTGAACTTCTCACGGTATTCCGCTACAAAGCGACCAACAGCTGCCACTGTTTCAGGGCTGTCAGCGTTTACATGAATAACCGGAATATCATAGCCTTTAGCAGGGTCAGAAGAATAAGTAGATGAACGTGAATCATGTAGCTCAGTTGTGAAACCGATCATGTTGTTCGCGATAATTTGAACTGTACCACCTGTTGTGAATCCTTCTGTTTGAGAGAAGTTAAAGCCTTCAGTTACAATCCCTTGACCAGCGAATGCCGCGTCACCATGCATGATGATACCAAATGCATTTGATGGATCATGTTTAGCAACGCCTGCTGCTGACACATCATCTTGTGCAGCACGTACAGAACCAATTACAAGCGGGTTCCCTACTTCTAAGTGAGAAGGGTTGTAGGCTAATTTAACGTTCAATCCAGAATCATAAGTGTAAGATGCACCCATATGGTATTTAACGTCGCCAGTCCAGCCTTTTGTAATTTCTAATTTACCATCTTCAGGGAAGAAAAGATCGTTAGAAACGTGGGCGAAATCAGAGAACATCATATCGTATGGTTTATTTAATACATGAGTTAATACGTTTAAACGACCACGGTGAGCCATACCAATTCGTACATTTTTTACACCTTTAGACTCAGATGATTTGATAATTTCATCCAATAAAATGATTTGAGTGTCTAAACCTTCTCCAGAGAAACGTTTTTGACCAACAAATGTTTTATGAATAAATTTTTCAAAGTTTTCAATGCGTGTTAAACGCTCTAATACTGCTTTCTTTTCTTCAGCAGATAACGTTGTTTTGAACGTTCCGCCTTCAACTTGAGCTTCGATCCATGCACGTTCTTCCGCATTTTGTAAATGTGCAACTTCCACACCTATTTTATCTGTATAAACAGATTTTAAATAATCAATTGCTTCCTTACCGTTAGTAACACCTGCAGGAACATTTGCAAAAAATACTGATGCAGGAATAGCCTGAAGATCTGCTGCTGTTAAATTGAATACGCTTTCTTCAATGCGTGAAGTATCTAATTGACGATTTTTTAATGGGTATAAGTCTGCTGCTAAATGGCCGTATTCACGAATTGATTCTGCCAACTTAACTGCTGCTAATACTTTTTTGTAGTCTCCAGTACCTGTTACTGCTGCTGTTGCAACCGGTTGTTGACCATCTGCAAATACAGGACCACCGTAAGCTTGGAATAATTCTGCTAGTTCCGGTTCCACTTCTTCAGGAGATTGCAGGAATAAGTCATACTGCTCTAATACATAACCTAAGTTAGGACCAGAAAACGCTGACCATGGAGAACCTGCAGGTAATACATTGTTCGACATGAAAATAACCTCCAAATTTTGCCTTATGGCTGTTCCAATAATTTACTTGAAAAGGTATAATATTGTATATCACAATACAAAAATTACCTTCTTTTGTAAGTAGATAAATTAAGTACTCTCTTTTTATCTACCAAAACAAAGCAAATAATATTTTATCATTCTTCCACACGGACTAAAAGCACATTTATAAACGGCGGAAGAACATTTTTTCCATCTCAATCTTACTACTCTTCACAAAAAATACAACTCTTTTTAGCAAATTAAGCAATTTTTTTCGTGAACTATTGAAATAATAATTAGATTGACTAAAATTATTCATTTTTTAAGAAGTTTAAGGTAAAAAAAGGTACCTTTCTGTAATTTACTTTCGACACCAATTTCCACTTCATATTTATCTGCGAGCATCTTCGTAATACTTAACCCTAGTCCAGTACCGGCGACTTTATTTGTACGGGATGCATCCACTCGGAAAAACCGGTCGAAAATATGTGGTAAATGTTGTTCGGAAATACCGATACCATTGTCTTCTATCGTAACTAAAATTGGCGAGTGCAATTCATTATATTCGATTGTTACATGTAGACTTGGAACATTGCTATTATATCGTATACTATTACTCAAAATATTTCTAAAGATTTGCGCTAGAGCATGTTCGGTAATGGAGGCAGTTGTTTTACCGCCGGTAACTGTCAGGTGAAACTCAGCGGTAGGATACAGCAGTAATAATTCGTCTTTTACTTGTTCGTATACTTGTTCTATATCAGCAGAAGCTTGTTCATCCGCTTGCTCCCTTCTTGCCAATTTCAACAGTTCTTCGATCATTTTCCTCATACGCGCAATTTCGGTTAACGAAGTACTTAATGATTCTTCCATCACTTCCGGTTCATCTTTACCCCACCGTTTGATTAATGATAAATGACCTTCAATTACTTGAATCGGCGTTCGTAATTCATGCGATGCGTCTGCGACAAATTGCTGCTGCTTTGTAAATGAAATTTCAAGTTCATTCATTAAAGTACGATACATATGAAGTAAATCGCCAATTTCATCTTTTGCCGTATAATCAAACTTGGGCTGTGCTGTAAACCCGTTTTTTCTGACAAAACTCATCGCATCCCGTAATTGGACAAGCGGTTTCATTAACATATTCGCCAAGTAATAACTAATCATAACCGAAAATAAGATGGCACCGAAACCAATAATAAGAATGGTCGTCAAAATATAATTCATCATCGATTGAAATGCTGCTAGGGGGTGAATCAGCTGCATTATCCCTTGGAATTGTCCGATTTGAACGACTCGGTGAATGACATAGCTTTCAGATCCTGAAATCATCTGCTTTTCAATCATTGTTGAAAAATATTTTTGATTCATTGGCAGTTTTGCAGCCGGCGCAGCATCATTAATACGCATTACCTCAATACCATCCAGATTAAATACACGTACCGTTTGTTCTTGATTTAAAATGGCCTTCATCAAAGCAGTGTTGTTTTGGAGAGCCTGTACTGTAACAGTGTTCCCTTGTGATTCGAAGTAGGTTGTCATATCATCTACCGTTCGCAATGCATTTTTTTCTTCATTATGAATAAGCCATGTTTGCAATGCGATATACAGTACAACAGATATTAGAGCATAGCTTACAAAGATCGTTACACCGACCGCAAGCATCCACTTTGATTTTAATGAAAGGTTCAGTAATTTGTTTTTCATCATCTTCACCCGCGCATCACAT
This sequence comes from Solibacillus sp., assembly GCF_040273735.1. NCBI lineage: Bacteria > Bacillati > Bacillota > Bacilli > Caryophanales > Caryophanaceae > Solibacillus > Solibacillus sp. The sequence goes on from NZ_JBELZM010000014.1 coordinate 96,994, forward strand.
ATCCAACACCACGTACAGTTTCAATGTACGGAGTATTTTCTGTTTGCAGTTTTGAACGTAAATGGCGAATATATACATCGACTACATTAGTTTCTACCTCTGAATCGAATCCCCAAACCGTTTCTAAAATACGTTCACGTGTACATACATGGTTTCTGTTCTCCACAAGCAGCTTCAATAAATCGAATTCTTTTCTTGTAAGCTCAATTTTATTATTTTCAAATATTACTTCATATGCATGCACATCGATTTCCAAGTCTCTTAAAATGAGTTGTTTTGATTTTCGGGTATTCTGGACTCTCCTTAAAATCGAACGGATCCGGGCTAATAGTTCTTCTATCGCAAACGGCTTCACGATATAGTCATCTGCTCCTGCATCCAAACCTGAAACACGATCCATTACTTCATCTCGTGCAGTAATTAACAGAATCGGTACATCGCTTGTTTTTCTTATTCTTCTGCATACTTCAATCCCGTTCAGTTGAGGCAGCATGACATCGAGTAAAATACAGTCGAATTGTTCACTATCCGCAAATTCGAGACCAGTCCTCCCATCATATGCAACAACAGTTTCAAATTGCTCGTGCTTAAGCTCCAGTTCAAGGAAACGTGCAATATTTTTTTCATCTTCTATTATTAAAATCTTTTGGTTCATCAGCTTCCCTCACTATCAACTATTTATATCATCATTAGTGTATCATTTGTATTTTACAACAAAAAAAGAATACGGGGTAAATTTCCGTATTCTTGCGAGTGAGATATAGATATAAAGAAAATGCTAATTGGTAGATTGCTTCGCCTTGTATAATGCCTGATCCGCCAAATCGATAAGCACATCCAAACTTAAACTGTGCTTTGGATAAATCGATATACCCATCGAGGCAGTAGGTGAAAAATGCGCCCCTCTGATCTTCCATCCGATTTGCAAATTTTCTTTGATCCGGTCCATAATATAAGCTAGTTGAACAGAGCGCTCTTTTTCGGAAATGGACAGTCCTGTTAAAACAATTAAAAATTCGTCACCGCCCAGCCTTATTACGAGGTCTTCGTTTCGCACACTGCGAACGAGCGATTTCCCGAATTGAATTAAAAACTCATCCCCTACATCATGGCCATATACATCATTTACCTGTTTAAAATTATCACCGTCAAGATATAAAATCGCCAGGCAAGTGCCTGTTTCGTCTGCTTCGGCCATAAGAAGCGGAAAGTCCTTGTACAGTTTCCTGCGATTACCTAGCTGCGTCAGGCTATCATGGTACGCTAAATATGTTAATTTATCTTCCAGCTGCTTGCGCTCGGTTATTTCTCTTGAAACCATGACAATTTCCGTGATTTCATGATTTGCCAGATCGAACGTTAGCGTATAGTTCCCTTCCGTCCAAATCGTGCTATTATCTTTTTTATACAAAAGTAATTCAATTTTCTGTTCTTCTACTATATCAAGCGTTTCCGTGTTCAATGTTTCATGCCACAGTTGGACACTTTCAGGCTTCAGCAATCGATCGTACGGTACACCTATCAGCTCATCTTCCTGATAGCCAAGTTTTCTTGAATAGGAAGGTGAAGCGTATTTAATTTTGCCGTAGCGGTCTGTTACGATAATAAAATCATTCGTATTTTCAGTAATCGCTCTGAAATTTCGTTCAATTATATATAGTTCGGACATTAATTGCTTTTCAGACGAAATATTATATTGAACCATTAAAAACTGCTCGACTTCCCCTAGTTCATTTTTCAAAGGAATCATAGTGGAGTCCACCCAATAAATCTCGCCATCCTTTTTACGATTGCACACTTCATCACGCCAAATTTCTTCTTTACTTATTTTTTCCCAATAACTAACTGAAGCCGTATCGTGTTGATACGTTGAATGAAGAAAACGGTGCGGCTTACCGATTAATTCCTCATGGGTAAAGCCTGTACTTTTAATAACTCTTTCATTTACATCTAAAATATTTCCGTCAGCATCTGTAAATATAACGTCAGCAAATGAATTGATCGCATTTTTGAACATTTCCAGACCATACGATGCAGTGCGTAATGCCTGTCCTTGTTTTATAAACTCTGTTATTTCTTGCAATATAATAAATACGGCAATATTTTCACCGTTACTTGTCAGCGAAGAAAATGAAGCAGTAAAACATCGCTGTTCATTATGTTTATCGATAAAAAACAGCATTTTTGATTGAACATTTTCTCCAAGCTGAGCACGTTTCAAATAGCTTTTTAATTTTTTTGCCATTTTTCTTTCTATAAAAGGCATATCTAATATACTTGTACGGTAAGCATCTTCCATTTGAATATTAAACTCATCCAAAAATTTTGTGTTCGCTTCAAGCAATAGCAGGTCATTGGAAACTAATATCGTTGATAAAAATGAATTAGAAAACAAGGAACGCATAAATAAATATTTATCTTCTAAATCAAGACTCATAGATACTTCTTTTGTCATAGCTAAAATATAATATTTACCGTCTTGTACTACTGGAATTGTTGTCGTTCTTTGTTTTCGGACGTTCATTCTTTCATAAGTAAAATCTTCAAATTCCACTTGTTTATTTTGCTCGATTGTTAAGTCATAATGGTGAATAATCGTTTTTGCCAAATGGGACGGGATTACCTGTTCGATCGTTTTGCCGCAAGGATTCGTATTTATCAAATTTACTGCAGCATCATTGACAAAAATATAACGATACTTATCATCTGTTTTTTCCATAAAGAACACAGCATCATTACTATTTTTGAATAACAAATTCAATAGGTCCATTGAAAAAATGGAACTCATCATCCTTGTCCCCCTACTTTTTACTGATCTTTACAGAAAGCTTTCTATTTTATCTTTCACAAAAAGTTTGCATTTCTCATATTGGATTTGCTCTTCTGCAGGCTGAAAATGAACCAACTGTATTTTTTCGTCTTTAATTTCGAATTCATATTCCCCTAATACCGTAGCATTTCCGATGAGCGCTAATTCCCAGATTCCATCATTATTTGAAACTTCACATTGAACAAAGCCACCTGGGTTATAGACGGTTACTTTACTATTCGTAACGAATCCTTCAATCGAGGCAATTAGTGCAGAGGCAGTCATTGCTGTACCGCAAGCATTTGTAAAGCCTACGCCCCGCTCATAAGTACGGACAAATATTTCTTCAGGCGATAATGGCTGGACATAGCTAACATTCACCCCATCTGGGCAATATTCATTTTCACTGTTTAAATAGGCTGCGAGCTGTTGTTGGTGTGTCGTATCTTCTATATATTTTTTATCAACGATTCCGATTAGATGAGGGTTCGGTACAGAAATCGCAGTAAAAGGAATTTCCTCTGAAAAAGCAGGTATAATTTCATGGCGTAATTGTTGTCTGTTATCTACCTTCATTGGTAATGATGATAATTCAAATGAAATGGGCGAAATTTCTACTGAATATGTAGGAAGCTGTTCAAATATGGATTCCTCTCGTTTCACTTTCAAACAGGCATGCATTGTTTCAATAACCGCTTCATTAACATTCAATTTTTCGCAGACATAACGCGCGACGCAGCGCAATCCATTCCCGCACATCGAAGCTTCCGAGCCGTCTGCATTAATAACGCGCATTTTTGCATCTGCTACGGAAGATGGCAGCACCATCAACAAACCATCTGCACCTCCATCATTGGATGGTTGACATAATTGTTTTGTGATATTCACAAAATTAAATTGTTCATCATATAATGCTTCGTATAAATAAAATGTATTGCCAGAACCATGAACTTTCGTTAGTTGGATATTCATATTTTACGCCTCCGCGTTCTCTCTTATTTTATTATATTATACTTTTAAAAAATTCATCTTGTCATTAATAGTTTTTATTTACGCATTATTCTGAATATATCGACTTTTAGCAGAAAAAAATGTTTTTTTCGAGCTTGAAAGTTGCGGCAAGAGAATATATTATAATAAACTGTAGATATATTTCTTATTTCGATATTGTTATTAATTGTCTAGGATAGAGCGAGACATACGAATTATGCATAATAGTTTAACGTCAAATTCTTTTAGGTAAGATCAAGCTCGAAATGACTACTGCCTTATGATAAAGAACCTTTTAGCATTAGAAGATTATTTGCACCATTTCTTTAACAACAGGCTCTACCATTTTCTTCTTAAAAGGAGGCGTTTCACATGTTAAAACAGAGAGAACTTCATGAAACAGCAGAATTATACGAATTATTACGTCATCCGTCTGTGTTTCCATTCGTACGTCAGAAAGCGACTTCAGCTGAAGAGTATTTATTTATGACTAAACAATTAATAGAAGAAGAACAAAACGGCTTAACGATTTCACGTACAATTGTAGATGATTGGGGTGCCCCAATCGGAACAATCAGTATTTTTGATATCCAAGATGGCGCCGGCTTTTTAGGAACATGGATCGGCAAACCATATCAAGGCATCGGTTATAATCAGAAAGCGAAATTAGCGTTTTTAAATGAACTATTTTTCGACTTTGATTTCCACACAGTTTTCTTACGCATCCGGGAAGAAAATGCACGCTCACAAGCAGCAGCATTAAAATTACCTTATGTAGTAGATGCCGAGCAATCAAATCCATCCCTTTTCACAGAAATTAATCAAGGCGAAAATAAATTCCGTCTTTTCAAAATTCCTAAAGACCTGTTCTATTTGACAACTGCAAATACGCACGAGGAAACAGAAGAACAGGCAATGTAAAAAGGAAATTATCACTAGTGTTGTAATTACTTTCATTACGCTTATATGAAAAAGGCGTCACAAATATTCCTAAAACAAAGGGGCTACCTAAAAGTATGAACTTTAGGTAACCCCTTTTTTATTGATTATTTTTCATATTGAGTAATTAAGGCAACCATTTCTTTCGGAGTTTTCGGATGTTCGACTTCGAGCATGTGATCGATCATTTCTTCCGCTTTCTCTTCAAGCTTTTGAAGAGCCTGCATGAATGATGCTTTTGTCATTTTTTCCTCGTCCAAAACTTGTGCAAAGCCTTGTTTTTTAAATAAGTTGGCATTTAAAATCTGATCGCCACGGCTTTTTGCAGCAGAAAGAGGAATGAGCAGCATCGGCTTATGCAATGCCAAAAATTCGAAAATCGAGTTCGAACCGGCACGTGATACAACAAAATCCGTTGCATACAGTAAATCTGGCAATTCTGTCGTCACATATTCAAATTGACTGTAGCCCTGCAGATTTTCAAGACTTTTGTCGGCGTTCCCTTTACCGCATAAATGGATAATCTGATACTTTTCAAGTAGGGTCGGCAAATTTTCACGAAGCGCATCATTAATAATGACCGATCCTAAGCTCCCGCCCATGACAAGCAGAACTTTTTTTTCGGTTGTGAAGCCACATAATCCCATGCCGCGATCACGATTTCCCTCAAATAGTTGCTGACGAATGATCGAGCCAGTGCAAGTCGATTTGTCGTTCGGTAAATGTTTCATCGTTTCTTTAAAAACTGTAAAGATATGGGATGCGAACGGCAATGAAATTTTATTCGCTAATCCAGGCGTCACATCCGACTCATGGACAACAACCGGAATATTTGCCAACTTTGCCGCAATAACGACAGGCACCGATACAAATCCGCCTTTAGAAAAGATGACAGTCGGCTTTATTTTTTTAATAATTGAAAAGGCTTGTGTAACCCCTGCCATCACTTTAAACGGATCTGTAAAATTCTGTACTGAAAAATAACGACGCAGCTTCCCGCTCGATATACTGTGATATGGCAATGAAGGAAACGCATTTGTTATAAGTTCCTTTTCGATCCCATCGTGAGAGCCTATATAATGGACATTATACCCCGCTTCCTGCAATGAAGGAATGATCGCTTCATTTAATGATACGTGACCGGCTGTACCCCCGCCTGTTAAAATAATTGTTTTCTCGTTCATAAATTTCTCCTAACAAAGCAAATGTCATTGCCACTATTTTATGCAACATGACATTTCAACATGCTTCGATAAATATCTTATTTATTTTATGTTTCATTTTATTTTCAATGATTATTTTTACTATTTTTTACAGTTCCTTAATTATTATTCAATAATTGTTTTAGTATTATTATTTCAAAAAAATGATTTTACTTTTTATCACTTCTATTCCATCGAATTTTACACCTTTTTTTAATGAGGCTTTTAAAAGTATACCGTATATTGTAGCACATTTTGGCACTTTATAAAGCATTTCTCTAAAAATGGTTGTTTTCGCATATAAAAATATAAAGGTAGAAAGAAATAATAAATATTCAATAAAAGTATTTTTATTGTTTGAAGAATTCGATCAATAACTAATAAACAAAAAAACTACCCTTTTCATTGCGAAAAGGATAGCATCAGCAAATTACTTTTTAATAAATTGTTGCGTCCAGATATTACCGTCCTGAACATAGCCTACACCAATATGAGTGAAGTCTTTATTTAAAATATTCGCTCGGTGACCCTCTGAATTCATCCATGCTTGTACAACTTCTTCAGGAGATTTTTGCCCTTTGGCAATGTTTTCACCTGCTGATTTATAAGCAATACCTAATGCTTTCAATCTGTCAAACGGGCTGCCGAATGTTGGTGATGTATGAGAGAAGTAATTTTTATCTTTCATATCTTGAGATTTTTCACGTGCCGCTGCCATTAATGGGCGGTCGATTTGTAATGCACTTAAACCGTTTTTAGCACGTTCTGCATTTGTTAATGCAACAACTTTTTCTTCAATCGCTAAAATTTGATCTGTAGCTGTCGTTTCTTTTTGTTCTTGAGCTGGTGCCTGTTCAGTTTTAGATTGTTTAGCAGGTGTTTTTGACGGTGTTTCAGCCGTTGTAGGAGCTTTTGGAGTTTCATTGTTTACTACATTTGTAGGCTCTTTTTCTACTTCCTTATCAACTTCTTTGCCAGCCTCTTTAGAAGCTTCGTTGTTTACTTCTGTTGAAGCCGGTTTTTTAACTTTATTCGTTGAAACCTCCTGTTTAATAACTGTCCATTTTTGAGGTGTCGTTTTTTCAAGTTTATAGAAATTGTTAAGTTTTATATTATAGTCATTCGCTAATTGAATATGATTTGTAGTTGTTGTTGATTTGGCCCCTTCAATTGCATTTGAACTTGCATTAGCAACGGGTGCTTGAGTTGCAAAAAGTATTACTGCACAAAATGGTAGAACTAATTTTTTCATTTTGTACGCCTCCTTTCGTGATTTCATCGTAAATGAAAAATCGAAGAAAAAAAGGCCTATAAATTGGTAAACTGTCCATCTACCAAAATATTAGCCTTAAAGTCTTATATTTTATTCGTAATTTGCGATAAATTTATCCAATTTCATCAAACATTTCATTTGAAAAGCTATTGACGAATTATGATAGAGAGATAATTTCCAGTTTGTTAATCTTCTCACCTATGATGACTAAGTTCGGTTCCATCTTTATATATTCCGGCAACCATTGGACCATTCCATAGGCATATTGGAACAGCATAGGGTTTTTGATTCCCTCAATCGGAACATATCCTTTCATACGGTAAACTGTATCCGGTAATGAACGCACCCAGTTTTCAAACTGTTCCTGTGTAAAGCTTGTATCAAATCGTACGAGTCGCGAGCCTAAATTAAAGCTATCACCAATACGGGCTGTCACGATATCGTCTTTTGATACACGAGCAGTTGACTGCATATTTTGCAATAACTTTAATGGAACCCGGCCATTTGTCGTCTGAAGAATGAAGGCATTTGCATTAAAACCTTGCAGTTCATAAACAACTTGCGCTTGATCCGATTCAGTAAGCAAGTCCGTTTTGTTGGCCAATAACAGATGGGCATGACGAATTTGCTCCATAAAAAGGGAGCGTACTTGCGGAGTAAGGCTTGCTCGGTCTAACCATAACCGACTGTCCGCCACCGTCACAATTCCTTTAATATTTAACTTATCCGCAAATAAAGGCGAATAGACTGCATCCAGTGCTTCTACAGGGTGTGCAGCCCCGGTTGTTTCTATTATAAGTACATCAAATTCCTGATCGTGTAAAAGCGATTGGATTTGCGCTTCCGTTTTTTCTGCTCCACTACAGCAAATACATCCTTCCAACATTTCCTTCAACGGTACATCCTGTTCCACGGCCTGTGAATCAAATGGCAGTTTGCCCAATTCGTTCATAATAACAGCAGGCTTCAAATTGGCCTCTTTCAATTGACGAATGACATCGGTTAACATGGACGTTTTGCCGCTCCCTAAAAATCCGCTAAATAAATATACATCTTTCATATTTCCACTTCCTATAATAATGGGCTGGCAATAAAGTGTTTCATCACTTTTTACCAGCCCGCATTTTTTTATTCGTTTGTCATTTATTCAGGTTTAATATCCAGTAATTCTTTCGCCTTTAAAATTTGAGGATCTTCATTTTTCAGCTTTTCGCTAATTGCATCCATTAAGGCATATGTTGTATCACCTGTTAAAATACCTGTCACTTCTAATTCATTATCCTGTTGATACGCTTTTATTGCAGCTTCAGTCTCTTCATCGAATTGAGTATCGACTTTACCCGGCTCATATCCCAAAACTTCCAGAATACGTTCAGCTGTTTTGATTGACGCATGATTGGCATCCTGTTCATATTGCTGGCTCGGATCGATATATGGTAATGAAGCATAATCCGGATAGTCAACTTTCACATCTGGTGCAATTCCTTTTTCATTCACCCAGTTACCGTCTGGAGTTAACCATTTGCCTGTTGTGAACTTCAAGTTTGCTCCGTCTTCCATATAAATGATTTCCTGCATTGTCCCTTTACCAAAGGAATTTAATCCAACGACTTGGGCACCTGCAGATTCTTTTAGTGCACCTGCCAAAATTTCAGAAGCAGAAGCACTTCCTTCATCAATTAATACTGTTACCGGAAGCTTATATTTAGAACGATTGTCCGCGGTTACAATTTGAGGCGTTTCATCTCGTTCTTGAATTTGAACAATTGTCTTCCCTTCTTCAACAAACAAATTTGAAATATCGATTGCTGCCTTTAAATAGCCGCCTGGATTTTGGCGTACATCTAAAACAATCCCTTTCATCCCTTGTTTTTCATATTCAATTAGCAGTTTTTCCAGTTCTACTGCTGTTTTTTCACTGAAAGAAGTAATTTGGAAGTGTGCGATTCCATCTTCATCAATATCACCATACACAGTTTCTACAGGGATATCATCACGCACGATTGTCATATCAAAGCTTTCTGCATCTCCACGTTGAATAGTCAGAGTGACTTCAGAACCTTTTTCACCGCGAATCAGCAATACAGCTTCTGTAGAACTCATACCTTTGACGCTTTTCCCGTCAACCGCCAGTACCATATCTTTCGGTTGTAAACCGGCTTTTTCGGCAGGTGTATTTTTAATTGGGGAAACAATCATTATATATCCATTTCGTTCTTGGATTTCCGCACCAATTCCTTGAAAACTTGAAGACAGGCTTTCATTAAATGAACTTGCCTCATCTTTATTCATATAATCAGAATAAGGGTCACCCAATGCATCAAACATTCCGTTGATAGCACCATATACCACTTCTTCTTCATCTATGTCTTCATAATATTTTTGCTGAAGCGCATCATACGCATCGTAAAGTTTTTTGAATTCCGCCCGTTCAGCCGGTTCCTTTACATCCACAACTTTCTTTTCGCCGAATGTTAATGCAAAAATTGTTAAACCGGCTGTACATAAAATTGTCAGGAAAATGACCATTATGAATGCAAATGGTTTCATTCGTAAATATTTCCCTGCCGGCTTTGTAATTTGCTCTTCGTTTAAACCGTTTTGATCCTCATCTCTTTTTTGTTCATCCATTTCTAATTCACCACTCTCATATTTACACTGTCTGATGTCACACTATACCAATAATATCAGTTTACAAGCGACTAGAAAAGGATAGACGTCAATTTTTTTATTTCATTTCATATTAAATAGGAAAAAGCAGCGAAATCCGCCGTAAAGCGGCCTCGCTGCTTGAATTGTTATTGGGTTTTAGCTTCATTTATAACATCATTCGGTACATTGATCTCTTTTACTTCATCAAATTTAGAATAGACAATGTTCGCATCATTTTCAATCGTTGTTTCCTGACCTTCGACATCTGTGATGATTTTCAGGTCCATATCCATTTCTTTTATATCAAATGTATCTTTCGCAACAACAATATTATATTGTGAATCTTCAAAGGACATATTCTCAAGAATTTCTCCATTCATCTCCATTGATTCACCTAAGCTAGCACCCATCTGTGAAAGTATGAACTGCTTGAACTGGTCCCCTTCAATGTTCAGCGTCAATAAATAATTTTCATCATCCTGCTCGAAGCTGAAATCTTCGATAAATTGCTCCAGCTGTTCGAGTTGTTCTGACGCATCTGCCTGAGCACCTGTTTGCGCCAGAAGTTGTTCATATTGTTCATCCGGCATTTTTAGCCATTCATTCGAATCGCCATTAAACAAGTAAAATCCATCTTCTTCTGTCATATACATTTCTATCGGCATTTCCATTTTATCATCGCCCATATCCATCTTAACTGTTCCTTTTGAATACATCGCCATCGGATTTTGCTGAATATCCATTGCTAAATTTGAGTTGCTCGTCATTTCCATCGTCTGACCGTCCATCACGAAACTCGTCACTTGATCCATTTTTGTTTCTGCATGAACACTTTTCAAATTTTGCTGGCGCTGCATAGCATTTTCATAAACTTGCTGTAATGTTAAATTGGCTTCGCTATCTGTACCTTCAACCGGTTCTGCTGTATCTCCGCAGCCTGCAACAAGTGCAATCGATAATGTTGACATCGCAAATAAGTATCGTTTTTTCAAATGATTTCAACCCTTCCTAGGTAAACTTCCCTTATCCATACCCTAATTTGGTGTAATAAAATCTTTTATATTGGATTAAAATTAAATGAAATTCATTATGGATTGGTAATATTGTATGGTTAGAGCGCATTTTTTTAGGAATGACGGATAAAATAAAAAGTGTCTACAGGCATAGACACTTTTTATTGTTCACCAATTTAACTTAATACCGTATTGTTCATTTAAGAACACATGCAATTCTTTGTACGTGCAAAGTGCTATTCCGATGACAATTTCGTTTTCATTCATGTCTTTTTCGATTCTGAGATTATTATCAAAAATATGAAAGTTCATCGGCAAAGCTTTAATATCCACACTAATATTATGTGCTGCTTTGTTGCGCCAATAATTGAGTAACCACAAGTTTTCGAACAAATTCTGCTCGATTAAGCCTAATGCATAAACAGAATATACTTTAGTGCTGTAATTGGAGCTCGCCATAGGGATATAGGTTGTCTGATCCTTGAAGCTTCGTACTTTCGGCAGCTTTTCCTGAATCAAATGGTTAATGGCATTTTCACAAAACAAACTAACCGTGACAATATTCGCTAACGGATCCACTGTGCTTGAGATTCGATCAATAAATTTCTTCGCTACTTCCTGACTCATCCCCTCACTCCTTTTTAATTTTTTGACCGTCATCTTATGTGCTTTAAAATTGTCGGTATCTCAGTTTGCCCACAACACAAATTCGATATGCCAAATAGCCGCTAAGAAAATTTTTGTAAGTTTTCATTTTGTTTTTATTTGAAACATAAAAAAACGCATCATAATTGTATGACGTGTAAAATCAATGCTACTCATTTTCTAAAAGTTTATTCATCACGGTTACGAACGTGTTTAACTATCCATGAGATGCCGATTGGGCTCCTGTTTTCTCATTTACACCCAAAAAGGATTAAAATTCTATATACAAAAAAGCACTTAATAAGCGAAATTAGGCCTATTAAGTGCTTTTGATTTTGTTATTAGTCTTGAATTGCTGCTTCCAACGCAATAACCATCATGTCATTGAACGTAGTTTGACGTTCTTCTGAAGTTGTTACTTCACCAGTCAGGATATGGTCAGATACTGTTAATACAGTTAAAGCTTGACGACCGAATTTCGCTGCTAATGTATATAGTGCTGATGTTTCCATTTCAACAGCTAATACGCCATATTGCGCTAATTTTTCGTTTTGTGCTTCGTCAGAATAGAACATATCCGCCGTAAAGATATTTCCTACACGTACGTTTAAGTTCGCTTCTTTTGCAGCATTGTAAGCTTTTAGTAATAGATCGAAGTCTGCAGTTGGTGCATAGTCGATTGTACCGCCGAAAACAACTCGGTTCATGTTTGAGTCTGTAGATGATGTTTGAGCAATAATAACGTCACGTACTTTCACGTCTTTTTGAATTGCACCACAAGTACCTACACGGATTAGTTTTTGTACACCGTATTCTTGCATTAATTCAGTCGCATAAATCGAAATTGATGGTACACCCATGCCTGTCCCTTGTACAGAAATGCGTTTCCCTTTATACGTACCTGTGTAGCCAAGAATATTACGTACTTCGTTATACTGTACAACATCTTCTAAAAATGTTTCTGCAATATATTTTGCACGTAGTGGATCTCCTGGTAATAGTACAATTTCTGCAATGTCGCCTTTTTTGGCATTAATATGAACGCTCATCAAAAAACCTCTTTTCATCATAATTCTTTTAAATTGTAAACGTTTTCGTATAAACATTCAATCGTTAGACGTCTTGCTTCACAAAAAAATTTGCATAAAAAACAAAAATTGGACAAAATAATGAATTATTTTACGAAGGTTCGTCCTATTTCACTATACCCCATTTGGCGTATTGCATGCAAAACATCGCTTATACTGAAAATTTATTTTCATATAAGTCCCATAATTGATCAAAGGCACCTATTGTCAAATATTCATCGGATTGAAACTCAATATAATTAGTTAATTCTTCAAAGCTGTCGGACATTTTTGGAAAGGCATGATCAAGAAACATGCTTTCGGCAAAACGCACCTTTTCGTCCGACCACTCTCCCCCTCTAAATGTTAGTGCAAAATGATAAAATGATTTTTTCAAAATTTCCCCTCCTTTATACATTTTTTCACAATAAATAGTGTAAATTTCCCATTCATGTAGTAAAATAGTTAAATATTGATTTTTCAGAAAGTGGTGAATTATTTGCGAAAGAGCAAGAAAACTATACCTGACAAAGAGAAACTAAGAAAAAACCCTATTAAACCGAAAGCCCTATTTCACTTCTTTCACCTAATACGAGGGAAAATTTTAATTACTTTCACTATTCTAATGGCAATTATTATCTCTATGCAAATTTTGTCGTATATTAATATAACAAACTTGGAAAATAACTTGCGGGAATTTGCAGAAGAAAATTTAAAACAGCAAATGCATATTAATAGTTTAGCTTCCGATATTGCGAAGCTTTCAAGTCATGAACAAACTTACTTAATTACAGGAGACGAAAAATTTCTTCAATTATATGAAGAGACAAAGGAACGGATACATACAAATTTAACATCTGTTGAAACTTCATTTAAAAATCAGGATGAAGAGCTTAAAATCGTCGGGTTAATCCAGCAGTTCTACGCTAATTATTTATCCTATTCTAAATCGACAATTGAAGTCCGTCAAAAATATGGCTATGAAAATGCCGCTAAACTTTTTGCAAATAGCGGAAGCCAAAACTTTAAAGCATATATTGATGAAAACACAGGCAAACTGATTCAAATACTTGAAAAGCGCAATGAAAAAACCATTTCAGACTTGGAACAGTTTGCATTCGCCTCTAAAATAATGATTTCTGCCTTAACAGGAGTTGCTGTTATTTTAACAATTTCCTTAGGTTATATTTTATCGAAATCAATCCGGAGAAATACGAAAAAAATCAATGAATCGATTCTGGATATCGCCAAGGCTGGCGGTGATTTAACACGCCGCGTAAATGTTAAAACAAAGGACGAATTTTCAATTATAGGAGATTCCACGAATATTTTAATCGACTCGATTTCTGCATTGGTTAAACGCGTTTCAAACCTTGCCGATAATGTTTCCGGAAGTTCGCAGGAATTAATGGCCCTTGCAGATGATAACGCTCGAACAATTGATTTTATTGCTGATTCTACGATGAACATAGCGAGCGACAGCAGTGAAATTCTAAACAGTATCGGGAATGCCGGTAATGAAATGCAGAAATTGGAACAATCGATGCACGTATTGGACGAAAGAGCACGTGAAGTTCAGCAAGCTGCATCTGAAATGAAAGTAGCTGCGCATCAAGGAAGCAGATCGGTAAATCATTCATCAATTGTCATGCTTGAAATCGAGGAAACAATGGCAACAACTTCTGATACGGTAGAAAAATTAGGGGAAAAATCAAAAAATATTACTTCAATTATTGGTACAATTACAGCGATTGCCGAACAAACAAACTTACTTGCTTTAAATGCGGCAATCGAGGCTGCTCGGGCAGGAGAACATGGACGAGGTTTTGCCGTTGTAGCGGCTGAAGTTCGTAAACTTGCAGAACAATCCCAAAAGGCAGCAAAAGAAGTTTCGTCAATAGTTGGATCTATTCAAACAGAGGTCAAGTCCATTATCGAGCAAAATCACACAGGTGTAGAAAAAGTAATCCTTGGTGTGGAAGTGACGAATGAGACGACCAATTCTCTACAAAATATTTTACTGCAAACAGAAAAAACATCTGATATTTTAACACAGATGGTTGCTCAAATTGAACAGACTCTAAATAATAGTCACGGTGTAACAACTTCGTTCGTACATGTCGCTGCCATTGCAGACAATACTGCTGTCAATACGGAACGCAGTGCAGCTGCCGCATCTCAAGGATCTGCTTCCATGGAAGAAATCAATGCATCCGCGGTGGAACTGGCTTCCCAAGCAGATCACCTGCGAAGTGTTGTTAACGAATTTAAAATCTAATATAAAAAACTCGCTCATGGGACATTCCATAAGCGAGTTTTTCTATTCAAACAATGATTTATATTCACCGTAGCCTTCTTTTTCGAGGTCCTCTACCGGAATAAAGCGTAATGCTGCAGAATTGATGCAATATCGCAATCCGCCTAATTCTTGCGGACCATCCGGAAATACGTGACCTAAATGGGAATCGGCTGTTTTACTGCGGACTTCCACACGACGCATACCGTGCGACGTATCAAAATGCTCGGTTACCTCTACTTTCTCAATCGGCTTTGAAAATGATGGCCAGCCACAGCCTGCATCATATTTGTCTTCTGAACTGAAAAGAGGCTTTCCTGAAATGATATCCACATAGATACCATCTTCGAAAACGTCATTGTATTCGTTGCGGAATGGAGGTTCCGTTCCTTGGTTTTGCGTAACATGATACTGCATTTCTGTTAACTCTTTTAAACGTTGCTCTTTATTCATTTATTTCGCCCCCCAGTATTTTTCAATAAATCCTGCACGCCCTGAACCAACCGAATAGCGTTCGTAGTGTGCCGGGTTCTTCTTATAGTAGTGCTGATGATAATCTTCTGCAGCGTAAAATGGCTTCGCTTCAAGAATTTTAACGGCAATCGGTGATTTGAATTTTCCGCTTGCCTCAAGTTTGGACTTGGATAATTCGGCAATCTGCTTTTGGACATCATCATGGCAAAAAATCGCCGTTGAATATGATTCGCCACGATCATAGAATTGACCGCCCGCATCTGTCGGATCGATCAGTGTCCAATAAAGTTCAACCAGTTTTTCGTATGGATAAATTTCAGGATCAAACGTAATTTGAACTGCCTCAAGATGGCCCGTTGTTTCACTGCATACTTGTTCGTATGTCGGGTTCTCGACATGCCCGCCCGTATAACCGGAAACGACTTCTATAATACCGGGCTGTTGATCAAACGGCTTTACCATACACCAAAAGCAGCCCCCTGCAAATGTTGCTTTTTCAAATGCCATTTAAATTACCTCCTATTTACTTCGTCTGGTTTGGAATAACTACTTCCAACTCTATTTTATCATTCGGTAAATCAATTTCCTTCGCCCGCACTCTGGAACCACTTGCGATATTTATGCGCGACAGATCCACATAAATTTCTTCGTCATTTGGTTTCACCGTAATCCAATTCGGAAAAGCAACCGCATCGTCAATCATTTTCAGAACGGTTTTCGGAGGAATATTTACCTTGCCGACGTGGACAGCTTCTTGATTAAGTGTAATATTACCGTTATTTACAACAGGAATGAAGTCCATCTGAATCGGCAACTCGATATTAAAAACAGTTAATGTACTGTATAAATAAATTTTATCATCCACTGTCAGCTCTACCGGAACTGGTGACTGGTTCATAGCTTCTGATAAATATTGTTTTGCGATTGCTTCAAATTCTTTAGCTGTCGTTTCCACAGTCAATATATTGCCCTCGATAGGGAGTGGTGGCTGTTCTGTTCCTTGTTCAACGTCAGCAGTTATTAAATAGAGCAATGTGGCAAATGTAATGAGAACTGCTCCAGCCAATAATAAAAATGCGACTTTCCATTTGTTCATCTTCTCACTCCTCAAATCCTAATAAACCGTCTGACATCTGCTCAATATCACATTGTTGCATTGTTTCAATGATGCGTTTTGTCATACGATCATATCCTGTGCTATTCGGATGAAAGAAGTCTACATGATATACCATATCCTCATTTGAGACAAATAAATCCTCTACAGATACGAAACACGCATTTTCATCTGTGGCAGCAAGCTTTTCGATTTCATCATTCCATTCCGAAATAATCGGATCGAAAGGTGTAATCTCATCGACTACGATTGAAAAGGGATTATAAAATCCAACTAAAATAATTGGCGCATCAGGATTTACTTTACGAATTTCTGCAATGACTTGCTCGTAGCGTTCAGCAAATTTTGGCAATTCCTTATCAAACATAGACTTTTTCATTGAAAACAAATTCTTTTTAACTATTTTCATTACATCATTGCCGCCGAGCGTAATCGTAATCAGATTAGCTTTTTGCAGCTCTTCTTCATAGTGGCCGCGTTCTAGTAAACTTAACAGCTGGTCACTGCGTCTACCATTTTTACCTCGATTATCGAGTTCCACTTCCTCTACCATCGCCCATTTTTCCAGCTCCTGCTGCAGACGAATCGTATAGCCATAATCCTGGGTTTCGTCTCCAACACCACGCGTAAGCGAATCACCTAATGCTAAATAGAAAACTGATTGTGCATCTTCTTCCTTACGATCAGACCAGTCTAGTTGAAATACATCATTTATAATATCAAAAAAGCTCGTATTAATTGTTTCTCCGTTTTCGGCTTCTTTTTCTGATATAGACAACTCATTGTTATCTTTCGATGAATTGTCGGATTGTTGTGCTTCTTCTATTTGTGGGTCAATTGTAACGGAGCATGCGGACAAGAAAATGACAGCTAATGATGTGAGTACTAACCGCCACATGCAACTTCCCCCTTTTTATTTTGTTATTTCATTATAAAATATTTTCCCCACCTTTAGGAATGATTTGCCTATAAAAATAGTGATATATCAGAAAATATTTTTTACTTTATAAAAAAAGTAATTCTAAAGTTAATACCCTTTAGAATTACCTTTTAACTATTCTGTATAATAAATAAAACCGATTGCTCCTTCACCTGTATGTGTACTAATAACCGGTGAAGTATAAGCAACTTCAACTTGTCCTGTATATCCTGTTGCTTTTACCTGTTCGATCAACGGATTCACTAATGTATCCATTGCATTCGCATGAGAGATGGCAACACCTGCCACTTTTTTACCATGAGTATCCTTTTCAAATTCACTCATTAAATATTTCACCACTTGCTTATAACTGCGCGGTTTTGCACAAATCGTCACTTCCCCAATATCTAAGTGACCAATTGGCTTAATATTCAATAAAGAACTAACTACTGCCTTACCTTTTCCGATTCGGCCGCCTTTTACCATATTTTCCAACGTATCCAATGCAACAAAAAGACGTGTGTTTTCACGTACACGATTCACACCAGCAACAATTTCCTCCGCAGTAGCACCTGCATTACGTAAACGGATTGCTTCACGAAGCTGGAATGCCAACCCAAAAGCAATATAACGCGAATCAATTACGGTTACGTCAGAATCAGTCATTTGGGAAGCTTGATTTGCTGACTGGTATGTACCGCTCATACTTCCTGTCATATGAATTGATATAATTTCCGAACCGTCTTTTCCAAGCTCGTCATATAATTCTTTAAATACACCAGGTGACGGTTGAGAACTTTTCGGAAGTTCTTTTGCTGTTTTTAATAATCTAATAAATGTATCCGGTTGCAAATTTACACGATCTGTATACGTTTTATCATCAATTTGAACTGTTAGTGGTACTACATGAATTCCATGTTCCTGAATTTCCGCGTCTGTTAAATCGCAAGTTGAATCTGTTACGATATGAATTTGACTCAAAGAAAACACATCCTTTTTCTATCTTCCTTACTATTATAAAGAAATCATATTTGTTTACCAATATGACATTTGTCATTGAAGAATGACCCAGTTTATCACTATTTTCATATGACATATAGCAGTATAACATCATGACATCCATCTATCACGAATATTTTGTTTAAGAATTATACTAATATTAAGGAGCGTGATGACACATGCACAATTTAGATGCATATGACTATAAGAACTGGAAAGAAGAACTTTGGAATGCAATAACACATGGTGTAGGACTTGCAATCAGCATCCCAGCTTGCATATTATTAATTATTCATTCCGCAGTTAACGGCACAGCAGTACATATTACTTCCTACGCTATTTTTGGCTCATCCTTAATTTTACTGTTTTTAATGTCGACATTATTACATAGTGTCCCGGAAAAATATAAACGGTTCTTTTCCATACTGGACCATTCTTCAATTTATATATTGATTGCTGGTACTTATACCCCGTTTTTACTTGTAGCAATCGGAGGTGTGACAGGCATTGTAATGCTGTGCATTATTTGGTTTATTGCAATATTAGGCGTTGTGTTCAAATGTTTGTTCATCCATCGATTTGAAAAATTATCCTTGATGCTTTATATTTTCATGGGCTGGCTTATCATTTTTGCCATTAGACCATTATATGAATATTTGACGTTTGATGGTTTTATGTTAATGCTAATTGGCGGTCTGCTATTTACGTTTGGCGCAATTTTTTATGCATGGACACGTCTTCCGTACAATCATGCTATTTGGCATTTATTCGTTATTGCAGGCTGTGGATGTATGGTAGCTTGTGTATATATATATTTATTGTAAAAGAAAAGGACATGCTGAAGTCTTGTTTCAGCACGTCCCTTTGTTATTAACAGCTATTTTTCATAAATACAGTACTGGAATGTATATCCGTCATCAGACTTGATAGGATCAAGGCATGAGACTTTTTTCCAGTCATCATATGATGGGAAATAAGTGTCCCCTTTAAAACTGTGGTTGATGAACGTAATATATAATCGATCGGCAATCGTCATCGACTGCTCAAATATCTGAGCACCACCGATGATCATCACTTCTTCTTCACCTTCAACAAGAGCCAAAGCTTTTTCAAGGCTTCCTACCACTTCAATTCCATCTGCTGTAAAGTCTTCATTTCTTGTAATAACAATATTTCGGCGTCCCGGCAACGGTCGTCCAATTGAATCATATGTTTTACGGCCCATAATCATCGGTTTGCCCATTGTCATTTCTTTAAAGTATTTCAAATCACCCGGTAAATACCACGGCAAATCGTTTTGATAGCCAATGACCAGGTTTTCATCATGCGCAACGATTAATGAAATCATTGAGATCCCCCTTTATACCGCAATCGGAGCTTTAATTGTTGGATGTGGAAAATAGCCTTCCACCGAAATATCTTCCATTTCAAAATCAAAGATCGATTGCTTTTCTTGGTTTAACTTTAAGATCGGCAATTGCTTCGGCTCACGTGTAAGCTGTTCTTTTACTTGTTCAAAATGGTTTGAATAAATATGGGTATCGGCCATGCTATGCACAAACTCCCCTACTTCGAGTCCACATTCATGGGCCATTAAATGCGTCAGCAACGCATAGCTCGCAATATTGAAAGGCACACCTAAAAATGTATCTGCACTGCGCTGTGTAAGCATACAGCTCAATTTACCGTCAGCTACGTAAAACTGGAACATTGCATGACATGGCGGTAAAGCCGCTTTACTACCCTTTCCTCCCGCATCGATCACATCTTCCGGGTTCCACGCATTCACTATAATACGACGCGAATCAGGATTATGTTTAATTAAATCGATTGCATCTTGTAATTGGTCAATCGATTCACCCTCTGAAGTTGTCCAATTACGCCACTGTTTCCCGTAAACATTACCCAAATCTCCGTATTTTAAAGCAAAATCATCATTATGCAATACGCGTTCGCAAAATAAAGAAAGCTCTGCTTGATACTGTTCATTAAACGCTTCATCAATAAGAGAGCGTCGGCCAAAGTCACTCATATCAGGTCCGCTGTACTCTTCTGATTCTACCCACTTTTTAAATGCCCATTCATCCCATATATGGTTGTTGTTCTGAAGTAAATAACGAATATTCGTATCACCTTTAATAAACCATAGTAGTTCACTTGCAACGAGTTTGAATGGTACGCGCTTAGTCGTTAGAAGCGGAAATCCTTCCTGTAAATTAAAGCGCATCTGATAGCCGAAAACACTGCGTGTCCCTGTTCCTGTACGGTCAGATTTATCGGTACCGTTGTCCAAAATATATTGCAATA
Organism: Solibacillus sp.; assembly: GCF_040273735.1. NCBI lineage: Bacteria > Bacillati > Bacillota > Bacilli > Caryophanales > Caryophanaceae > Solibacillus > Solibacillus sp. The sequence goes on from NZ_JBELZM010000014.1 coordinate 117,693, forward strand.
AATTTAAATATGTATGATCTGCATGTGCCATTGTTTTTCACTCCTAAAGAATGTTCTCCGTTTATTATATAGACTTATGTTAAGAAAAACACGTCAATCTGCAAAATCGCTCGAAAAGCCTACTAAGAGAAAATTTACTAATGGTTCAAATAAAACATTATGTATAAAAAAGGGCACAATAAAAGGCGCTACTCGTATTTCGTCTGCTGAGTAGCGCCTTTAGTCAAATGTGTCTAAGTCATCGTATAGCTCAATCGTTTGCGTCAATTTTTATGTTGCCTCCCTAAGAATTGTTTTGTTGTTCTCCAGAATTTGAATCATTTGCAGTAAAATTTTGTCCTCAATTTTTTGAGTACCATTTACTTCTTTCGCAATAATTTTTGTTAATTCCAAAATTGTATTTACGTCGAGCTTATGTTTTTCCGCTAATTGGAATGCTCGCCCTAACTGACCGGTTATCATCGGCAGTCCTCCTTTTTACTATAGTATACAAATATTATACCTCGAGTTACATAAAAATTCACCTTTAATTTTTAAATTTTTTGTAAATTACTCAAAAAAATAAAGGTTCTTTTTTCTGCCGCATAGTAATATTATGATAAATCTCCAGATACTCTATTACCAACGTTAAATAAGTAACTTTTGCTTAAATTATTACGAAATCAGAACTATATATTTCCTTCCTTGTTACTGCAGATATTAATTCCTATTTTTAATTATTTTTATTTTCAAATGGTCAATTTTATTCGTATTTTGATACATTTTCTTTTTTAAAAAAGAAGTATAAACAAACGGTAACCGGGAAAAATACGAGCAGAAATAGATACTTGATTTTCTTTAGTATGTGTTTTTTACATACCTGATGAATTTCTTTATCTAAAATAAAGGAGATGTTTTAAAATGGGAGCATTATATAGAACTGCCCTTGTACTTGTAATCATTGGAGCAATTAACTGGGGACTTATCGGCTTTTTCAAATTTGATTTAGTCGCATCTTTATTTGGCGGACAAACTGCCGGATTATCACGAATTATATATGCACTTGTTGGACTTGCCGGTCTTGCATGCATTCCGCTGTTAATGAAAAACCTTGATGAAGAGGACAATGCAACCGTTACTCATACCAGAGCAACGAACAGACCGAACTATAATATGGAAGCTGGGAAAGAAGCTGATTTCTCAGAATACGCAAAACAAAAAAACAAAAACAACAACGACAATAACGAGAAGTAATTTAGAAATAAATCAAAAGCAAAAGACCAGGCTCAGTAATGAGTACCTGGTCTTTTTAGCTTATTCAGAACTTTAATCTTGGGATTAAGTAAAAGCTTTTCTCTTTTATATTTTTTACTACTTATAATAAAGCGGTTATTATTTTTATCCATCCGAAAAAAGAAGTCCATAATATAATACTTAAAATCAAGCCATTAAATAAACCTAAAAAAAATCTGTTTTCCAAGATTACCACTCCTTAAATTAAAGGTTGGCCAATATTAGATTATTTAAGCTTTGATATGTATAATTTCCTTTTGTATCAGTCGGAAAAAAAGCACCAACTAAAACTACTCTTTTAAACACTCCATTTTTTTGGTAATAGAAAAAATGCTCTATATAAAATAAAAATAAATCGATTAGCAGAAAATTCCTCGTAAAGATTCAGTATTTTTATGGAATAATTACCAAAAAGTTGTATAGTGTAAGAGTAGATAATAGATAATCTTAACGGGGTGAAATTATGAGTTTTTGGACATGGGTAGCAATCACTATTGCATTAGTTAGTGGAATTTTTGCTGCTAATTCTGGAAAGAAGAAAATCGGAAAATAAAAAATTAGGCGGATGCTGCATATTATTATGATAACCAATCAGGCGGTGTGTTTTTGCTCCAATGTACAGTGATTTTAATAAATAAGATCAGGCCCTTGTTCAATTCACAGGTCTACATTAACAGAGAAATAAAATAAAATAAAGCCCTCCACATATTGTTGTGGAAGGCTTTATTTGTGTTTATTCATGATGCTATTCCCAGTATTTCACTGCGAATTTCTATTGCCCTTTTTCAGCTGCTAACAGTGGTCTTTGGTTGGGCAATTCATGCACATACCAGGAAATTTACTATCGGCCCTATTAACAACTACTCTATATTTCATTTTCAAAGCTTTGTTTTAGGTAAAACATACAAAAAACTCAATTCGGGTTGCATATAGTAGAAATATTTGAATGAAAGGGTGTGCATTGTGAGCATAGAAAAAAATGAATTAAAAAGATTCAAATTGAAATCAAATCCAAATTGTCATTGTTGTTGTACATGTTGTTGTAATTGTTGTTGCGCCGGACCATATTTGCCTATACCACCAGAATGTACATTTTTCGTATATGTTACTGATGCTGGACAGTTAGTCGACCCCGACAATAGAGTATCAGTAATTGATACAGCGACAAATTCTATAATCGCTAACATTCCAGTTGGAACTGGTCCACTAGAAGTAACCATTTCTCCAAACGGAACACTTGGTTATGCTCCTGGTTACTTATCTAATAATGTAACAGTTTTTAATACTGCTACAAACACTCCCCTTGCTACAATTCCTGTAGGAGTTAATCCTCTTGGTATCGCGGTTTCTCCAAATGGAACAATTGTTTACGTAGCAAATCATGGTTCTAATACTATATCTGTCATTAATGCCGCATCAAATATAGTCACTGCCACTATTCCAGTAGGACTCCAACCTCAAGGTATAGCTTTTACACCAAATGGTACGTTTGCTTACGTTGCGAACGAAAACTCGGGGACGGTATCTGTCATTAATACAGCAACTAATACTGTAGTTACTAACATTCCTGTGGGAGTTCGCCCAAGGTCAATCGTATTCACTCCAAACGGACAATTTGCTTACGTTACAAATGAAAATAGTGGGACAGTATCTGTCATTAATGCATTAACAAACTTAGTGATTGCTACAATCCCAGTTGGAACCGGACCTGTCGGAACAGCAATTACACCTGATGGAACACGTGTTTATATTGTAAATAAAGGTAGTAATACAGTTTCTGTTATAAATACAGCATCAAATATGGTGATCAATACAATCTCGGTAGGAGCATCTCCTGACCAAATAACTATCTTGCCTGATGGGTCATTTGCATATGTCACAAATCAAGCTGACGATACTGTGTCTGTTATAAAAATAGCAAGCAATATGGTCATAGCTACAATACCAGGATTTAACGGACCTACCGGTATAAAAACAGGTACAATCTGCAAATAAAGAATTATAGCCCTTTATATTCCTTAAGATACATAATATCTTAAGGAATATAAAGGGCTTATTTTATTAGTTCCACTCTCTCGTCAAGTCCAATGTCCAACTATATTAATTGGTGAATTTGGTACGGAGAAAGATGGAAATGCATATTTATCAAAATTTTTCTAAGCCATTAAAAAAACACCCGACCAGTAGGCGGGTGCTGCTTGTTTATTATGATAACCACTTAGGCGGTGTGTTTTTGCTCCAGTAGATCTCGCCAAGGTCATAATGTTTTGAATAGTTGTCTTCAAACGTATGATAGTGGAAATTGTAGTAGTAGCCGTCAAAAGGACGGTTCTCTGTTCGCACATGGAAACGGATTACGTCTGTTTTTGATTTGCTGTCAACAATGTGGAAGATTTTTTCTGAGTAATCTCCACTCGGTTTCTCGGAAACCGTTAAGTTACGCAGTTTTTCATCGCCAACTCGTTCCACTGTCATTGCAATGGCTTCTTCGATTTTCGGGAAAATATTTGTTTCGAATTGTTGTTCAATAACCGGTCCGACTTTTGCCCCGAATTTTATGTATGATTGTTCTTTTGCAGCAGAAACAAAGTCATCTGTTGTTGGCAGCGGTTTGTCATCAACAATAATATCATCCAACTGATAGGCAGCTGAAATATGGTTGTCGCTTGGACGATCCAATACCGATTTGCCAAGGCGGTCTTCATCAAAGTTTGCCCAAATTTCATGCTTTGGTGTAATTAAACCAAACGATAATAACGCGACAGAAACAACGAGAGATTTGTAAATCCATTTCTTCAAGTCTATCACCCACTTTTATTATGTATAATTTTAAAACGCTCTTACCTATATATACGAATATTATAACAAATAGTTTCATCTTTATTGTAATCATTGTACAATAAAAAAGGAAGATATTGTAGGTTATATTAAGGGAGGTTTTAAAAAATGGACATTGTTATGGGTCTTGGTTTATTACTAATGCTTGGGTATATGACTTCTTTATGCTTCACGGACTAATACTTTTTATGTGCCATCCAAACCGATTTGGATGGTTTTTTATTGAGAATTGGACAAGGGGCCCCCAAATATTGGGGACCCCTTTAGTATTTAATAGATAGATTTATAAATAAATGAAAGTCTCAACCCGATCATCCGGGGAATTTATATTTATTCGGAGTGCACAACTCCAGTTTTAACCGCGGTAAAATTCTACTAATCTCTTCTAACTTAAGCAACATAGTCCCAACCTGCTACTATGTCCTTGCAGCCCTGAAGCTTGCGCCAGTGTGAATAAGTATCTTCAAAAACACTAGCAGAAATGCCAATTCATTTATAGCACTATCTAAAATAGCACCAAATAATCATAACACATATGTTCGTGTTTGTAAAATAAATTTGAGACCGTGCAAATTTCCATGATGTCCGCTATACTTGAAAAATCGGAATTTAAAAGGAGTTATGAAAAGATGAATGAAGTTGAAACAACATTATCAATCCAAATGAAACGGATGGCCGTCACGCTGCTAGATATGCAGCAAAGCCGTTTTGTGTCTGCAAGTGAAACAATGGATTTATCCGCACTCCAATCAGAAGTGTATAATCATTTCTTCGAATCCTACATAGACGCAACAATGAATAGCCCGAAATCTGTTGCATGTAAATTTTTAGACCGTGACAATGATATTCTTACAAAAATGAACCGTTATGTGGAATATCCTGATGACACGCACTTTTTATCACTTGCCAATGATTTATCAAATAAACTGTATCAAATTATGCAAACGGTATCGAACAGTAATGGCTCGGTATTTGTCGCACATATTGAACTTATTGGAGAAGAGTATATTCTTTTGTTAAAGCTGGATCCAAAAGACGCGGTACAGATCGATCTGGAAACATTGCATTTGAAAACGATTGAAAATATTTTGCCTGACGCTACTAGTCGTGTACAAAAATGTGCACTCATTCGAATGAATTATGATCCGCTCGAAGAAAATATATATGTACTGGATAAGCAATCCGATGGCGAACCTGCAAAGTTTTTCATGGAAACTTTCTTGCAGGCCACACCGATCGCATCCGACAAAAAGAAGACAAAAATGCTCATGAAGGAATTATATGAAAAAATTGCGGAATCGATTAACGAAGAGCAGACACCCCATCTTCAACGAGCGATTGACGAGGAATTTGAACATGGCAAATATATTGAGCTCGACGCATCGGTCCATAATATATACGAAGCGATCGCACCACCTGAGAACCGGGAAGATTTTGTTGAACAAGGCGCCAAATTGTTTATCAATGAATTCACTGACCGCAATCCCGACTTCACGCCTACATTTGAAGTGAAACGCGATGATCTGCATGTTGTCTATAAATCAGCTGAAGGTGAAATTCTCTTCCGTTATGATAAAGGATTGGACAATATTGATGTAAAGCACGATCAAGTAAGCGGTACGTATACGATTACTATACGTGACGCGGATACACTAGGATTTACACTGCATAAAAAACCACTATAAACCTAACGATATTATAATAGAATAAAAAAAGGGGCTGTGTTTTTTTCACAGCTCCTTTTTGAAACCTATTTAGACGTTAACGCAATAAATTCCTCGACATCTTTTTCAAAAAGTGCGATTCCTTTTAACCAGAAGTCTTCTTTCGTAATATCTTCACCTAAATGCTTCATAGCCAACTCTTCAACTGTCATGATAGCTGTGTCACGCAACAAAGCCATATACTTCTCTTCGAAGCCCTTACCTTCTTCTTTTGCTTTCGCGTAAATGCTTAATGAGAATAAATAACCGAAGGTGTACGGGAAGTTATAGAACGGTACACCTGTAATATAGAAGTGCATTTTTGACGCCCAGAAGTGCGGATGTGTTTCGCCTAACCCGCCTGCATGCGCTTCAATTTGAGCTTCTTCCATAAGTTCGTTCAAGCGTTTCGTTGATACAATGCCTTTTTTGCGCTCATCATAAAAACGAGTTTCAAATAAGTAACGCGCATGTATATTCATAAAGAAAGCAACAGAACGCTGAATTTTATCTTCCAGTAATGCAATTTTTTCTTGTTCAGTTGTTGCTTCTTCAACCGCTGCATCAGCAACAATCATTTCTGCAAACGTTGAAGCAGTTTCAGCGACATTCATTGCATAGCGGCGGTTTAATGGATGAACAGGGCGCAGTGCATACGAATGGAAAGCATGTCCCAGTTCATGTGCCAGTGTCGAAACATTTGACATCGAGCCGGAGTATGTCATGAATATACGAGATTGCTCTGATAATGGCATTCCTGTACAGAAACCGCCCGGACGTTTATTATCACGGTCTTCCGCCTCTATCCAGCCCTCTTCAAATGCCGTGCGTGCAAAACTTTCCATTTCTGAACCAAAGCGGCCGAAATGCTTCAGGATGAACTCGGCACCCTCCTGGTAAGACATAGTTGCTGTTGAATCCGTAACCGGTGCATCAAAGTCAAACCAGTCCAATTGTTCTGTACCTAATAGATTTGCTTTGTGCTGCAAATAACCTGCAAATGACGCCTTACGAGATGTAATGGCACCCCACATCGCATCGATTGTTTCCTGCTTCATACGGTTAATTTGAAGCGGCTCTTTTGTTACTGAGTCCCAGCCTCGCTTTTTATAGACGGCTAACCGGAAACCTGCTAAGTGATTCAATGTTTTTGCAAAGAACTCTTCACGCTCTGTAAATACATTTTCCAATGCATCAAATGCCGCTTTTCGCACTTTGCGGTCTTTATGTGAACTTAAATTATTTGCTTGTCCAACTGACAGTAATTTCTTTTCGCCATCCACTTCTACTTCTACTTTAATATCGCCGATCAGCATGTTATAAAGCTGGCCCCAAGAACTATATCCATCAACACCTAAAGCTGAAATTAGCGCTTCTTCTTCTTCGGATAATGACTCTTTCGATTTTTCGCGCCATTCCGTTAAGATAAATTCGAATTGAGCTAATTCTTCAGTCTGTAATAATACTTCGAAAGTTGACTGTTCGATTTTACCCAATTTTTGATTAAAGCTTTCTAAGATTGGCGATAAATTTGCCGCGATACCAGATAACTGGCCTTGCAACAATAATGCATCACGATCCGTCGTGTCTTGAGCAGTTAGGCAAGAAAGCACCGCCCCTGCCTGAGAAATGTGCAGCATTACCTCTTTGATGCTTTCCAATATCGACTGGATTTCTAAGGCAGCATCACTATTTTGCGGTACTTCAAATTTGTCAATTTTCTCTTTTAATACTTCTAGTTTAGGAGTCAAGCTTTCAATATGCTCGATTAATTGTGGAGAAGCGCTACCACCGGGGAAAAACACATCCAAATCCCAAACTTCAGGATACTTAACATTAACCATTTTATTACCCACTTTCTGAATTGTAGTTCAATTCTTATTTTACTAAAAAATAAGTTAAAATGCTCGAAAATATTTCGGTTTTAGAAATAAAAAAGCTAGCCTGTATGATCGGCTAGCTTCAGCATTATAAAATCGGTGATAATAAACGCGAAACGGATTCTCGAATTTTCGTCCATGTTTTACGTTCGTCATATTGTTCTTTCGTTAATTCAAAACTCTCCTTAATATCGGCTTCAAACAGTTCCCTGCATTGTATCGCCAAATTGGTATCATAAAGAATCGCGTTAATTTCAAAATTCAGACTAAAACTTCGTACATCAATATTTGCGGTTCCAATTGTCGCCACTTCATCATCAATGACAATCATTTTTGCATGAAGGAAGCCTTTTTTATAACGGTACACTCGACCGCCAACCTCCAATAAGTCACCGCTGTAAGCTGAATTGGCTCCATAAACGAAAGGATGATCGGTTACTTCTGGCGTCATAATACGCACATCAACACCTGATGAAGCAGCAATTTGAACCGCATGCATAAACGGTTCGTCCGGTACAAAATATGGCGATTGAATATAAACATACTTTTTGGCACTTAAAATCATTCGAATATAGCTGTTTTTGATCGATTCAAAATCCGTATCCGGACCGCTCGACACAATTTGAACAGGTGTATCCGAATCTACTGTAAATGTTGGGAAATATCTTTGTTCTATTTCAGTCAGCTCTTCTTTTCTCGCCTGATACCAGTCGAATAAAAAATGAGCCTGCATATTGTAGACCGAATTGCCTTCGATTCTCAAATGCGTATCACGCCAATATCCGATTTCATCATCCAGACAAGCATATTCATTTCCGACGTTAAATCCACCGATATAGCCGATTCTTCCGTCAATAATTATGAGCTTCCGGTGATTTCGGAAATTGATACGCGGATTGAACAGCTTAAAATACGATGAAAAATACGCTTCTACCTGGCCCCCGGCATCCGTTAACTTTTTCAGATCCTTTTTGCGTAATGTACGTGAACCCAAATCGTCGTACATCATCTGCACTTCAATGCCCTCTTTTGCTTTTTTGACAAGTGCATTAAAAATACTTTTACCGATATCATCCATTTTATAGATGTAGTACTGAATATGAATGGTCTGTTTTGCATTTTCGATATCCTCAATGACCGAACGGAATTTTTCTTTACCTTCAGCCAGTATTTTGACATCATTTTTCGAACTCAGTAAAGAATGGTTATAATCGACGTTCATTTTAATTAAAGGTGCATGCTTTTTTGTGACGGCATTCGGAAATTCGTACGTTCCTTCTTCCAACGCATTCTTTTGATCCTGGAATGTTTCCAGTGTTTCCTCCTGCTGTACCGCATGCCACCTTACGAAATGTTTCTTCTGTAAATTCCGCCCTATAAGTAAATATAAAATAAAACCAAAAATCGGTAAGAAAAAGAGCACGAATAACCATGCCCATGTTGATGAAGCGCTTTTTCGGCTGATAAATATTAACACAAGGGCAAACAATATGTTTAATGCAAATAAAGTGACGGTTAAAATACCAGTGACTGTCATGAAATTCATCTCTTTTCATTATTTAATCATTAAGAGAAAACAACTATTAAATGTTATTAATTACTAGTTTTTTCTACTATTTTACTATTCCCTGTAAATATGCATTTAAGACATATAAATGTATATTTTTAAGGAATCGATTCTCTTTTCGGCAAATAATTGTAATTATAGTGAAAATGAAAATACCGCTTACCGGATAAGTAAGCGATAACACGGTTTAATACTTTTTTTCCCACTCATGTTCCTGTTTAGCTTTTTTCAAACTGTAATACAATGAGTAGCGCTGTAATCCTTTTGCTCTCTCAATTGCTTTCGCTGCAGATTGGTCATATATCTCAATATCACTTTCTACTAATGCTAATTGGGCATCAACCGCGTCATTCATCCACGCTTTCTTTAATGGATAACTTTTTGCCATATCTCGATTTCCCAATAACGCGGCAATGCTGGCCTTTCCATATGGTCCATTTGGTGTATCCATCAGTTTATCCGCAAAATGCTCCGCACGCCCAAAATCGTTAAGACGAATTGCCCGGTTCATTTCATATGTATGTTTAATAACAGGTTGCTTGTAATGAGCGATAATGTGATCCATAGCCTCGAGTTCCTCTTCTTTTGTCCCGTTTTCTATGACAAGGATATAATTTAGCATTGGATCTTTTTTATGCTTTTCGATGTACTTTTTTATTTTCAGCAGATTCGTTGAAGCAAATGCAATGTAATACATATAGCCGATGGAAAAAAGGGCAAATAGGACAATTATTGAAATGCTTACAGAGAATGGCCAATCCAACATTGCACTAATTACCCCTACTGCTACTCCTAAAATAATGACATAAATCCAGTTAATCAATTTCTCACTTCCTCTTCGTTACTTCATATATTATAGCTTAATCTCCTTTACAATCAATGACTGTTCAAATATATTGATTTCATAAAAAAGCAGATGCACAAAAACTGTGCATCTGCAGAAATTATCTAAATTTCTTTATGGTTTTTGATATTTGCTTCCATTTTCGTTTATCCGCAAGCTGGGCATCCGTATTCGCCTTTTTCTCGATATATGCAAGTTCCCGCTGCAGTTTAAAGAAGCTGGTCAACCTTGCAGCATCAAGTGCTCCTTCTTCAACTGCCTGCAATACAGCACAACCCGGTTCATTTTTGTGCTTACAATCACGGAATCTGCAGTTTTCTGTAAGCTGTTCAATATCGGAAAAACTTGCATTTAGACTGTCCCCCTGATCCCATAACTGCAATTCCCGCATTCCTGGAGTGTCAATCAGACAAGCACCGGATGGTAAAACAACAAGTTCCCGGTGTGTCGTAGTATGACGGCCTTTTGCATCATCTTCACGGATTGTGGACACTTTCATTTGTTCTGTGTTTAACAAAGCGTTCGTAAGTGTTGACTTACCTGCACCGGAAGAACCGAGTAATGCCGCAGTTTTCCCTTCAGTTAACAGCGCATGTAATGAAGTCATTCCTTCACCAGTCTGCGCACTCACCGTCAAAATATCCACACCGAAAGCAACCGATTCGATTTCTTTTAAATACGGCGTGACATCCTCGCATAAATCCGCTTTCGTTAATACAATAACCGGTGTTGCACCTGAATCCCATGCAGCTACTAAATAGCGTTCTAACCGGCGTATATTGAAGTCATCATTCAAACTCATAACAAGCATGATAAGATCAACATTTGCTGCCACGATTTGTTCATCGACTTCAAGGCCTGCCATTTTTCTTGTGAATTTGGATTTCCGATCAAATAAATGATGAATAATGGCACGCTCTTCTCCCGGCATTTGTTCAATAACAACAAAATCGCCAACAGCCGGGTAATCTTTTCTAGAAAAGGCGTGGTATGCAAAGTTTCCGGATACCGTTGCCAAATATTCGCCCTGTTCTGTCAGTACACGATAAGAATGTTTATGTTCGAGTATGACGCGTCCAACAAGCTTTGTCGTGACATCTATCGTTAATTGTTGTAGTTGGATATCAAAAAATGCTGTAAAACCTAATTTTTGTAAATTCAATGAAATTGCCTCCTAATGGCGTATGATAGTGTTTTTGTTTTTATAGGCAAACAAAAAAACCTTATGACCAGCAATTTTGCCCGTCATAAGGTTTCATACGCACAGTAAAGAAGCGTGACTCTTCTGTATTAGAAGGCACTTTTCTGGCGAATGTCATATGACAAGCATAATTGCATTGATTCAATCTCATGTAATTTAGTCATATTCATCACCATCTTTCTCCATTAGTTAATCCAACTATAACAATAGATAGAATGTTTTGTCAATACAGTTCCCCAAGTTTATTCTAAATGAGAATGTTTGTTGCATTTGCAACAAAAATCTTTTACGCTAAATATGTAGTTGCTTTTTATATAACATTTAAAAGGAGCTGAAAGAAATCACTTTATTACGTGAAATCGGTATGATAGCCCGTGCACTTGATTCGATAAGCAATATAGAATTTAAAGAATTTGATTTAACAAAAGGGCAATATTTGTATGTCGTTCGTATTTGTGAACAACCCGGAATTATTCAGGAAAAACTAGCAGATTTAATTAAAGTAGACCGTACAACAGCTGCCCGTGCAATAGCAAAGCTTGAAAAAAGTAACTTTATCGAGAAACGGAACGATGAGTTTAATAAAAAAATAAAAAAACTCTATCCAACAAACAAAGCATTAGCAATTTACCCTTCTATACTGAATGAGCATAAACATTCTGAGAATACAGCCATGTTGGGATTTTCTGAAGAGGAAAAAGCCCAACTTGCTACTGCATTAAACAAAATGCGAAAAAACATTGAAAAAGATTGGGAAACTGTAAAGCGAGGAAAAAAACGCAATTATTAAGGAGTAATGATAATGAACATTCAACTAATACAATGTACTACCGAAAATTTAGACGCTTTACAAACAATCAGCCGGGATACGTTTTATGAAACGTTTCATGAGCAAAACAGCGAGGAAAGTATGACGGCTTATTTGGACATAGCTTTTTCATCAGAAAAACTGACAGCTGAGCTTGATAATAAACACTCTCTATTTAAGTTACTGTATATAAACGAAGAGCTGGCAGGTTATCTAAAAGTCAATATAGAAGAAGCCCAGTCCGAACAATTAGGGCCGGATACAATTGAAGTAGAGCGAATTTATATTTTGAGCCGTTTTCAGAAACTCGGTTTAGGGAAAGTATTGATGGAGGATGCGATCAAACTGGCCAATGAAATGAATAAAAACAAAATTTGGCTCGGCGTGTGGGAAAAAAATATGAATGCCATTGCGTTCTATGAGAGAACGGGCTTTGTAAAAACAGGCTCCCATTCATTTTTCATGGGTGAAGAAGAACAAATCGATTTTATTATGACAAAACATTTGTGAGGGAAAATGATGTATATACCAAAGCAGTATCAGTTAACAGATGATCAAAAGATTCATCAGATTATTAAAGAATATAGTTTTGCGACAGTTATTTCCCTTCATCAAGGAGTACCGGAAGCCACTCATTTACCGCTCTATTTAAGCGAAGATGGGAAGTATCTATACGGTCATTTTGCACGTGCCAACACACAATGGAAAGATATTCTTGATCAACACGTACTCGCAGTTTTTAATGGCCCGCATAGCTACATCTCTTCTTCCTGGTATGAAACAAAAGATTCAGTACCTACGTGGAATTATGTATCGGTCCATGTAAAGGGGCTCGTTGAAATGATGGAAGATGAGGAAGAAATCCGATTATCGCTTCACTGCTTAATTAAAAAATATGAAAGACAAAATAGCTCCTATAATGTAGATAATGTTGACTCCAAATATATGGCCGGCTTATTAAAAGGCATAGTGCCGTTCAAATTACGAATAAGTTCTATTGAAGCTGCGGCAAAATTGAGCCAAGGTCATTCGAAAGAACGCCAAAAACTTGTCATCGATGAACTACTAAAACGGAATGACGGATTTGATGAAGATATCGCTAAATTAATGCTGGAAAATTAACGTTTTGTAAAATGTTAGAATTTTTTAAATAGTCTTATATATTAATTGACACCTTTCCCCTGGTATGGTAAATTTATCTCGAATTCAAGGTAAAGAATTTCTTGGGTTTCATAATAGTTGGGAGGAATTTATCATGGCAAAATGGCAAATCGATCAGGCACACTCAACAATTGGTTTTGAAGTCAAGCATATGATGGTGTCGAAAGTGAAAGGTCAGTTCACTAATTATTCAGCGGATGTAGAAGTTGATAATTTAGAAGATTTAACATCGGCACAAATTGAAATTACTATCGATACGACGAGTATTAATACAAGCAATGAAGATCGTGACAACCACTTAAAATCAGCAGAATTCTTTGATATTGAGCAATTCCCTGACATTAAATTTAAATCGACAAGCATCACAAAAGATGGTGACGATTATAAAGTCTCAGGCGATTTGACGATTAAAGATGTAACGAAACCGGCAGTATTTGATGTGGAATATGGCGGTAAAGGAACAAATCCATGGGGCGTTGAAGTTTACGGTTTTGAAGCGGCAACGAAAATTGACCGTGAAGAATTCGGCCTTACTTGGAATGCAGCACTTGAAACAGGCGGCGTATTGGTCGGCAAGGATATTAAAATCAAAGTAGAACTTGAATTAAACCCAGCACAGTAATTATTAATGAGCAGCCGTAGCCATTTTGTATACGGCTGCTTTTTTTGTGCAACTTTCCTTTTCAAGGAGCGTCAAATGTTAAAACATTATTTACCAGTTAGTTGAGAGGTGCAATTTTGCGGAATTTTTGGTCTGCCATTACGTTATTCAGTTTATGTCTAGCGTTTATCGGTGTTTGCTTTTATGTGATGAGTACTACATTATGGTCATTTTCCTATACAACACTCATTGTTATCGCCCTTCTTTTTGTGCTGATAATATATACGTTACTTCAGGAATATAAACAATTGTCACGCTTAAAAAAAGTGGTTGCCTACTTCGTGAATACCATCTCCATTTTATTTACATCGATTATTATTTTATTTTTCTCATTAAAAATAGTTGTATATTCATTTGGCGGTACAGAGCAACTATTAACATCCTATTCACCAAATATGGGCTATACTTTGGATTTCTATGCTTTTGATGCAGGGGCGATGGGATCGTTTGGTATCCGTGGAGAACTTGATGGTCCTTTCGGTTTTAAAAAGCAAGTATACTACGAAAAGCATGCCGAAGAAGCGGTTATACAATGGCTGACCAATGAGATTGTCGTTATTAATGGACACGAACTCAATTTAACAGACGGAGAAACATTTGGCTATAAAATTAAAACGAGGTGAGGAAAAATGCAACCGGCAATTATTTTTGATATGGATGGCACTTTATTTCAAACAAATCTTATTTTAGAACCGGCGCTCGACCGTACATTCGAGTATTTACGTCAAAATAATCTTTGGTCAGGTGCTGCTCCTATCGAACAATACCGGAAAATAATGGGTGTACCGCTTGAAGTCGTTTGGAAGACGTTGTGCCCCGATCATTCCGATAAAATTCGTGAAAAGAGCAACCATTATTTTCAGGCGGCACTTATTGAAGAAATCCTACAAGGAAACGGTGCACTTTACGAAAACGTATTGCCGACAATTGAAACGTTGAGTGATTCTTACCCCTTATATATTGCCAGTAATGGCGAAACTGCTTATTTACAAGCAATTATGTCAACTTATAATTTAGAGCGGTGGATAAAGGGATGCTATAGTATCGATATAATTCCATCAAAAAATAAATCACATCTTGTTGAACATATAATGATGGAACAGGATATAGACAACGGTTTTGTCGTTGGTGACCGTGCATCAGATATTAACGCAGCGATTGATAACAATCTGATTGCCATTGCAGTTAACTTTGATTTTGCCCAACTTGAAGAAATAAAAAAAGCCCATCATATTGTTGAAAAATTTCCGCAAATAGTCGACATTATGAACACCTATCGAATACGAATACTGGAGGAGTAGCATGACAAACTCGACAAAAAACTCGGATTTGCTTAAATTAAGCAGCATATTTGCCGTCATCGGACTAATATTAATTTTTTTTAATGGAAGAATTGCAAATTCCTTTGGCTCTATTTGGATACAATCTCTTGGAGGTATGTCAGATACGAATGAATACATATTTATAAAGACGAGTTATGCCAATGCCTCTCTTGTTATTGGCGGGATATTATTGAGCATCAGTTTAATCGCTATGCTGTTCAGCTG